>NZ_BSBO01000019.1:0-75020 GCF_027924685.1 Sellimonas catena | reverse complement strand
GACGCAATGCGGACAGCATCGAGGAAAGCCCTTGCAAGAGCATTCTGTTAAAAAGAAACATAAAATGATCAGATAAAGTCCGAGCTGAATTGTCTGAAAATAAAAGAAATAAACTGATATCAAAAAAGAAGAAAAAGTGCCAACGATTACTTGACACATACAGCGCAGGCGGTAAGCTTGCAAAGACAGGGCAAATACGTTATAATTGAACGCAGGCATAAGGCCTGTTTAGAAACCAAAGGATGAAGAGGTGCAGATATGGATTATACATTTGTAATTCCGGTTCTTATATCATTTGTGCTGAGTGTGATTATGGGGCCGATCGTGATTCCAATTTTACGAAAAATGAAGATGAAGCAGACAGAACGTGTGGAGGGAGTGGAGTCCCACCTTCAGAAGGCGGGCACACCGACGATGGGAGGAGTCATGATACTGGCTTCGATTGTCATTACATCCCTTTTTTATGTGAAAGATTATCCGAAGATCATTCCGATTCTGTTTGTAACACTTGGATTTGGACTGATCGGTTTTCTGGATGATTATTTGAAAGTAGTGATGAAGCGTTCCGACGGGCTGTATCCAAAACAGAAATTCGCACTTCAGATTGTAGTTACGGCAGTATTTGCCTATTATCTTGTCAATGTCACCAATACACCGCTTACACTTTTGATCCCGTTTTCCGGGGGAAAATACTGGAACATTGGATGGCTTGCCATTCCGCTTTTGTTTGTAGCGGTGATTGGTACGGTAAACGGTGTCAATTTTACAGACGGACTGGACGGTCTTGCCTCCAGCGTGACAGTGCTGGTTGCTACCTTTTTCACGGTTGTCGCAGTGGGAACAAAGAGCGGGATCGAACCGGTCACCTGCGCGGTAGTAGGAGCTCTGATGGGATTTTTGCTGTTTAATGTCTATCCGGCCAGTGTTTTTATGGGAGATACGGGTTCGCTGGCACTTGGGGGATTTGTGGCATCCACGGCTTATATGCTTCAGATGCCGATTTTCATTATTATTGTCGGCCTGATTTATCTTGTTGAAGTGGCTTCCGTCATGATTCAGGTCACATACTTTAAAAAGACAGGCGGAAAAAGAATCTTTAAAATGGCCCCGATCCACCATCATTTTGAACTTTGCGGGTGGTCGGAGACAAGGATTGTGGCAGTATTCTCAATTATAACGGCGATTTTATGTCTGATTGCGCTGCTGGCACTGTAAGATAAGAAAGGACGGGAAGAAGATGTTTGACGGTAATGGAAAAAAGGTACTTGTGTTTGGCTCGGGAAAAAGCGGAATCGGCGCTGTAACACTGCTTGAGCACGAAGGTGTTGAGACGATTTTGTATGACGGAAATGAAAAGCTGAGCAGAGAGGAAGTGGCAGGCCGTCTTCCGGAAGGATGCAGAACAGAGATTGTAATCGGAGCATTTCCGTACGAGAGAGTGGATGAGATCGGGATGCTTGTGCTAAGCCCGGGAGTCCCGACTGATCTTCCGGTTGTGCAGGATATGGAAAAGGCCGGAATTCCTGTCTGGGGAGAAGTGGAACTTGCAAGCTGCTTTGGAAAAGGAGATGTGCTGGCGATTACCGGAACGAATGGAAAAACGACGACGACAACACTCCTTGGAGAGATTATGAAAGCATACAAACCGGAAGTTTTCGTTGTGGGAAATATCGGAAATCCGTATACGCTGGAAGCATTGAAGATGACACCGGCCAGTGTGACAGTTGCGGAAATCAGCAGTTTCCAGCTGGAGACGATCCACCGGTTTGCTCCGAAAATCAGCGCGATCCTGAATATCACACCGGATCATCTGAACCGTCACCATACAATGGAAAACTACATCAAGGCCAAAGAGGCAATTACAGAAAATCAGACAAAAGAAGAGTTCTGTGTACTGAATTATGAGGATGAAGTCCTCAGAGAGTTTGGAGAAAAGACGAATGCGACTCCATTTTTCTTCAGCAGTAAACGAGAACTGGAAACGGGAATTTTCTTAAAGGACGGGGAGATTATCTTCCGGAATCCGGATGAGGTACGGGTGTGCAAAACAAACGAGCTTCAGCTCCTTGGCACACACAATTATGAAAATGTGATGGCAGCTGTCGCCATGGCGGCACTTTACGGCGTCCCGATGGATACGATCCGGGATGTTATCCGAAGATTCTCAGGAGTGGAACACCGGATCGAGTACGTGACGGAAAAGAACGGCGTAGCTTATTACAATGATTCCAAGGGAACGAATCCGGATGCTGCAATCCGGGGAATCACTGCGATGAACCGTCCTACGGTCCTGATCGGAGGAGGCTTTGATAAGCAGTCGGAATACGATGAGTGGATTGAGAGTTTCCACGGAAAAGTGAAAAAGCTGATTCTGATCGGCGAAACAAAAAAGAAGATCGCCGAGACGGCCAGAAAGTGCGGCTTTACAGCGTATATGTTTGCGGATACACTGGAAGAGGCGGTGACACTTGCAAGCCGTGAGGCAAAAGAGGGAGATGCGGTACTGTTATCTCCTGCATGTGCAAGCTGGGATATGTTCGGAAGTTATGAAGAACGTGGAGAGAAATTCAAAGAGTTGGTAAAATCGCTGTAAGGAGAGGATAGATTGAAGCAGGCGGAAAAACCGGAGTCCGGAGGAATTGACAAAGTCCTTCTGGTGATCGTTTTTTTACTTGTGATAACGGGATTGGTGATCCTGTACAGTACCAGTTCCTATAATGGAAGGATAAAATTTGGAGATTCTTTCTATTATTTAAAAAAACAGATATTTGCTACAACGCTTGGCATTGCCGGGATGTACGCAGTGGCAAAGACCGATTATCATGTCTGGGCGAAGCTTGCTGTACCAGGATATATTCTGGCGATTGTGCTCTGCATCGCCGTCATGCTGTTTGGCGATGAATACAATGGTTCCAAAAGATGGCTGTCTTTGGGACCATTTTCTTTTCAGCCGTCAGAGTACGTCAAAGTTGCTCTGATCGTGTTTCTGGCATGGCTTGTGACAAGAAATGCAAAGAAGATCGGAAAGCTTTCCACCTTGTTTCGGATCATGCTTTTCGCTCTGCCGGTTGTGGGTCTTGTAGGAGCAAGCAACTTAAGCACGGCAGTAATCATTCTTGGAATCGCCGTGATCCTGATTTTTACGGCCAGTCCCAAATATGGCCAGTTCATCTGGATGGCGGTGACAGGGACCGGCTTTATGGCAGTCTTTCTCGGCCTGGAAAGTTACCGTCTGGAGCGGATCGCGATCTGGCAGAATCCGGAGAAGTATGAGAAAGGATATCAGACCCTTCAGGGGCTTTACGCCATCGGATCAGGAGGACTGTTCGGGAAAGGACTTGGAAGCAGTATCCAGAAGCTGGGTTTTGTCCCGGAGGCGCAGAACGATATGATTTTCTCTATTATATGTGAGGAACTGGGGCTTGTGGGAGCGGTTCTTGTTATTCTGCTGTTCTTCCTTTTGATCTGGCGCTTCTTTGTGATCGCATCTCACGCACCGGATCTTTTCGGGGCACTGATTGCGGCAGGAGCCATGGGGCATATGATGATTCAGGTGATTTTGAATATAGCCGTTGTAACCAATACAATTCCCAATACCGGAATTACCCTTCCTTTTATCAGTTATGGAGGAACATCTGTTGTTTTCCTTCTCGTGGAAATGGGGCTTGTATTCAGCGTTGCCAGTTGGTAAAATAAAAGCGTTAATGATAGGAAAAATACAGGGGGCACATCCATGAATGATCAGATTGTGCAAAGGGATGAGAAGAGAAAGAGGATCAAGCGTACCAGGCGAAGGCAGATTCTGACAAGACTGGGAACAGGGGCAGCTGTCATTGCCGGCATCATCGTGTTTCTTCTTTTGTTTCAGCTCAGAGATATCCGGGTGAGGGGGAACGATTTTCTTACAGACAGCGAAGTAAGCCGGTACATCCGTGAACAGGGAGGGGATGGGAATTCTCTGGTTCTGCTTTTAAGCACAAAACTGGGAGACTATCCGGAGCCGCCGACTGTCGAAAGTATGGAATTTCATATGGTGAATCCCTGGACGATCCGGGTGGATGTGAAGGAAAAAAGTCCGGCCGGGTATGCCAGACGGGATGAGGAATATGTCTATTTTGACAACGAAGGCATGGTTCTCGGGGTTACGGATAGCCAGAGAGACGGTCTCAGTCTTGTAGAGGGGCTTGATGTTTCGAAAGCCGAAAAAGGAAAGAAACTTACCGTTCAGGATTCTTCCGTATTTGAATATATTGTCCGGATCCAGGAAATTCTTGGAAGAAGCGGGGTCAGCCCGGACCGGATTGTATGCGATGGAGAAAATCTGACACTGTATTTCGGGAACATCTGCGCGGAACTTGGAAGCGGGGATCCGCAGGAGAAGGCGGCACAGCTTCCGGCTATTCTTGAGAAGCTGGAAGGACAGAGCGGGACGCTCCATCTGGAACATTATGGAGAGCTGACGGAGACGATCCGCTTTGAAAAAAGCGAAACAACAGAGGGATCAAATACCTGAAAGTACCATAGGAATCTGGCATAAAAAAATCGAAAAATAGGAAAAATTCTATTGAAATTTAGAAAGAAAGACTATATTATATAGTATATATGGCAGAATACATGAACTAGTAGGGTGTATAAATAATAAAGCATAACAAAGGAGGAGACACTCTTGTTAGAAATTAAGACAAATGAATCAGAAGCAGCAGCAAAAATTATCGTCGTTGGTGTAGGTGGAGGCGGTAATAATGCTGTCAACCGCATGATAGATGAGCAGATTGCTGGAGTAGAATTTATCGCCATCAACACAGACAAACAGGCTCTCTCATTCTGCAAGGCCCCTACACTGATGCAGATCGGAGACAAGCTCACAAAAGGACTTGGAGCAGGAGCAAAGCCGGAAGTTGGAGAAAAAGCAGCAGAAGAAAGCGCAGATGAGATCGCGGCAGCACTCAAAGGCGCAGACATGGTATTTGTTACATGCGGAATGGGCGGCGGTACAGGTACAGGTGCAACACCGGTTGTAGCACGTATCGCAAAAGAGCAGGGATCCCTGACAGTCGGCGTTGTTACAAAGCCTTTCCGTTTTGAATCCAGAGCCCGTATGAATAATGCACTTGCCGGCATTGAAAAATTAAAAGAAAATGTAGACACACTGATTGTCATTCCGAATGATAAGCTTCTTGAGATTGTCGACAGAAGAACAACGATGCCGGATGCACTGAAAAAGGCAGACGAAGTACTTCAGCAGGGTATCCAGGGAATCACTGACCTGATCAATGTACCATCCCTGATCAACCTTGACTTTGCCGACATTCAGACAGTTATGATCGACAAGGGTATCGCCCATATCGGAATCGGACACGGAAGAGGAGATGACAAGGCGCTGGAGGCTGTAAAACAGGCTGTATCCAGTCCGCTGCTTGAGACAACAATCTCAGGAGCATCTCATGTCATCATCAATATTTCCGGTGATATCACTCTTATGGATGCAAGCGACGCAGCAGAGCATGTTCAGGAGCTTGCAGGAGAAGATGCAAACATCATCTTCGGTGCTATGTATGATGAATCCAAGTCTGATGAAGCAACAGTGACGGTCATCGCGACGGGTTTACATAACAGCAAGGAAAGTACAGCATCCAAGCTGAAATCCAAAATCGGAACAGCAAGACCGGCAGGATCTGTATTTGCCGAGACTCAGGATACATCCTCTCTTAAATCAGATATGGGGAGAGTGACAAGAATGCCGCAGCAGCCGAGGACATCTGCAGCACCGGAAAGCAGCACAACTGCTCAGTCTTCCACACCATCCTACTCTGCAGGAGCGGGAAGAGTAAAAGAGCAGACTATCAAGATTCCGGATTTCTTTAAAAAATAAAAAGTGAATTAAGATAATCAGAAGGTATGGAGGCGAGAGTTTCCATACCTTTTTTCTATGTTTGCATGTCGAAAGAAAACAAGTTTCTCTGTCAGTTTCTGACAAAATTTCAAGTTCCTTTTTTTTATAATACTATTTGTTCGTATACTGAATCGATTTAGCAGCGACAGGAGAAAAGAGGGTGAAACATGTATTATGAAATCTACATGGATGTATTCTTCCTCGTCAATTTTATGATGGATTATCTGCTTTTAGCAGCGGTGTGCAGGATGCTGGCCGGTGATTTCCGGAGAAGACGGGTGCTTCCGGGAGCGGTTCTGGGCTCTTTGCTGACCTGTCTTACGACGATGCTCCCGGTTCCCGGCTTTGTGAAACTGCTGCTATACCATGTAGCGGTGAATACGGTTATGCTCAAAACGGCAATTCCCGTACACGGCATGAGGGAGTTTGTGAAAGCTTTTTTTATGCTTTACGGGGGCGGATTTCTGTTGGGCGGTATTTTTAGCTTTTTCGGGCAATATATTCGTACAGGAAGTCTTTTTTTTCTGTTTGCCGTCGTCAGCTATGAACTGATGCAGGCGGTGTGGGCATTTTGGCGTCAGATGCAAAGGCAGAATCAATATACCTGCGAACTTCTGGTGGAACAGTCCGGGAGGAAGGTACGGCTGAAAGGGCTGATTGATACGGGAAACAGCCTGACGGATCCACTTACCGGACAGCCGGTCTGTATCGTGGAAAGAGAGGCGGTCGAAAGCCTTATGGAGAGCACACAGAAAAGGCGCTATATCGGTTTTCGGTCTGTCGGAAATGAGCATGCCAGACTGCTTCTGGTACAGTTTGACAGTCTATATCTGCCGGGGAAAGAGAAAAAGCAGATCTGTGATATCTGGATCGGGATATCGGATACCAGGATTTCAACAGACGGAACATACCGGATACTTGTAAATCCGGATATTTTTAGGAGGGGATGTAAATGATTATGAACATTACGGTGCCGAACACATTCAGACAGAAAATTTTTCCGGCTTTCCGGACATGGCTTTTTCCGGAAAAGCAGGAAGTGTATTACATAGGAGGTTCAGATATTCTTCCGCCGCCGCTGGAAGTGGAAGAAGAGGCAAAGGCGATTGAACAGCTCTGTACGGAACAGCATGAGGACGCAAGAAAGCAGCTCATCGAGCATAATCTGCGGCTTGTTGTTTATATCGCAAAAAAATTCGACAATACAGGAGTCGGAGTGGAGGATCTGATTTCGATCGGTACAATCGGCCTGATCAAGGCGATCAATACATTTAATCCGGATAAAAATATCAAGCTTGCGACGTATGCATCCAGATGTATTGAGAATGAGATTCTGATGTATCTCAGACGCAACAGCAAGACAAGACTGGAGGTTTCCATAGATGAGCCGCTCAATGTAGACTGGGACGGAAATGAACTGCTGCTTTCTGATATTCTCGGAACAGAAGAAGATACGATCTACAAGGATATGGAAACGGAAGCGGAGAAAAACATGCTGATCCGGGCCGTGGGGAGACTTTCTGTCAGAGAGCGCAGAATCGTAAATATGCGGTTCGGGCTGGGAACTCCGGACGGAGAGGAAATGACACAAAAAGAAGTGGCGGACGTGCTTGGAATCTCACAGTCTTACATATCCAGACTGGAAAAAAAGATTATGATACGTCTGAAAAAAGAAATTACGAAACTGGAATAAAAATTCAGAAAAAGGGAGAAGAAACTGATAAAAAGTGATACAATATCTACATACGATACCACAGGAAAAGGGGCGATGTTATGAAACTAAGATTTATAGGTGCGGCACATGAAGTGACGGGAAGCTGCCATCTTCTGGAAGCGTGCAATAAACATATTCTGGTAGACTGCGGGATGGAACAGGGGCCGGATCTGTACGAAAATCAGGAAATCCCGGTGTCGGCGTCCGAGATAGACTATGTACTCCTGACCCATGCACACATTGACCATTCCGGTAATCTGCCACTCCTTGTCAAGAACGGATTTCAGGGAGATATTGTATCGACCTTTGCGACTGCGGATCTGTGCAGCATTATGCTTCGTGACAGTGCGCATATCCAGGAATTCGAGGCGGAATGGAGAAACCGTAAGGCCAGAAGAAGCGGCGCACCATTCTATGAGCCTCTATACACGATGCAGGACGCGGTGGATGCGGCGGCATTGTTTTCACCATGTGACTACGGACAGAAGATTGTACTTTGTGACGGGATTGAAGTCCGGTTCAGCGATGTGGGACATCTTCTCGGCTCCGCATGCATTGAGGTGTGGATCACAGAAGACGGAGAAACGAGAAAGATTGTATTTTCCGGCGATGTAGGAAATATCAATCAGCCGATTATCAAGGATCCGTCGACGGTTAAAGCAGCAGATTATGTGGTCATTGAATCTACATACGGAAACCGGACACATGGCGCGGGAATTCCGGACTATGTGGGCGATTTCACGAAAGTGATACGGGAAACATTTGCAAAAGGCGGAAATGTTGTTGTACCGTCCTTTGCGGTAGGAAGAACACAGGAACTGCTTTATTTTATCCGGGAGATCAAGGAAAAAAATCTCCTTCCGGAGTATCCGGACTTTGAAGTGTACGTGGACAGTCCACTGGCCATTGAGGCAACCAATGTGTTTAATAAAAATATGCTGGGATGTTTCGATGAAGAAGCAATGGAGCTCGTGAATAAAGGAATCAATCCGCTCCGGTTTTCCGGATTGAAACTGACGACAACAAGCGAAGAATCCAAACAGATCAATTTTGACGAAAAGCCGAAGATTATCCTTTCTGCTTCCGGTATGTGCGAGGCGGGACGGATCCGGCATCATCTGAAACATAATCTGTGGAGAAAAGAGTGCACGGTTCTTTTTGTCGGCTATCAGGCAGCGGGAACGCTGGGACGCAAACTGATAGAAGGAGCGGAGTGTGTCAAGCTGTTCGGAGAAAATGTAGAAGTCAATGCCAGAATCTGTACACTTCAGGGAATCAGCGGGCATGCGGATAAAAACGGGCTGCTGAACTGGCTTTCCGCTTTTGAAACGCCGTTGAAGCATGTGTTTGTTGTACACGGGGAAGACCAGGTGACGGATGAATTTGCCGCATCCATCAAAGAGACACTCGGATACGAAGCGTTTGCGCCGTACTCCGGAGCATGTGTGGATCTGATAGAGGATGAAATCTTAAGCGAGGGAGTCAGAGTGCCGAAGAAGTCTTCCGAGAAACCGGCCAGAATCCGCGCAAATCAGGTGTTTGGCCGTGCGGTTTCCGCGGCAAAACATCTGCTGGATGTTGTTATGAAAAACGAAGGGCTTTCCAATAAAGATCTCGCGAAGCTGGAAAGTCAGATTTTGAATCTTGCTGACAAATGGGACAGAAATGATTAGTACCTGTTAAGAAGAGCCGAATTGTCAAGGACTAAAAGTTTTTTTATTTTTTTCCATACTGAATAAGAGGATGCCGGGATGTGCATGATTTCTGTTAGAAAGGCAGAGTTGCCGTGACAGGAGGATGTACGATGGCATTGAACAAAGTAGAAATATGCGGAGTGAATACTGCAAAACTTCCGCTTTTGAAAGAGGAAGAAAAAGAGGAACTGTTTGCCAGGATCAAAGAAGGAGACGAAGAGGCAAAAGAAAAATACATCAAGGGAAATTTAAGACTGGTGCTCAGCGTGATCAAGAGGTTCGCGGGAAGCAATGAAAATCCGGATGATCTCTTTCAGATCGGCTGTATCGGTCTGATCAAAGCGGTTAATAATTTTAATACGGAGCTGGACGTCCGGTTCTCTACTTATGCGGTGCCGATGATTATCGGAGAAATCCGAAGATACATGCGGGACAACAATTCCATCCGCGTCAGCCGGTCGCTGCGGGACACAGCATACAAGGCGATCTATGCGAAAGAAAATTATGTCAAAAAGAATTTAAGAGAACCGACCGTTCAGGAGATTTCCGAAGAGATCGGAATTGCAAAAGAGGATATCGTATTTGCGCTGGATGCAATCCAGGCTCCGGTCAGCTTGAATGAGCCGGTTTATAATGACAGCGGAGATGCACTGTATGTGATGGATCAGATCAGTGATAAAAAGAACAAAGAGGAGAGGTGGATTGAAGATCTGTCTTTGCAGGCGGCGATGGAACACCTGAATGAAAGAGAAAAATATATTATCCGTCTCCGTTTTTTCGAAGGGAAAACCCAGATGGAGGTGGCCAGAGAAGTAAATATCTCCCAGGCTCAGGTGAGCAGACTGGAAAAAAATGCGCTCCGTCTGATGCGGCAGTATCTGGACTAAGGAAAAAGAACGCCTGCCGGGCGTTCTTTTTTTGTTGAAATTTTGGCAGGCATATATTATGCTATACGTGTAGAAAGTACTAAGAAAAGAATGAGGCGAAGAAAATGTATAAGGCTTGTATTTTTGATCTGGATGGAACATTGACAGATACATTGGAGTCCATAACACGCTCAGTAAATCTGACTCTGGAGCGGATGGGGCTGCCGGTGATTACCCTGGAACAGTGCCGGGAGTTTGTAGGAAGCGGCGCAAGAAAGCTCATGGAGAGGACATTAAAGGCGTGCGGAGATGAAGATCTTGTGCGTATTGAGGAAGCCATGGAGATTTACGGCAGGGTATTTGCAGAAAACTGTACGTATCATGTAAAGCCGTATGACGGAATTGAAAAGATGTTAAAGGCACTCAAGGAAAGAGGGATTTATCTGGCTGTTCTTTCCAATAAGCCGGACGGACAGACAAAGGATGTGGTCCATACTTTTTTTGGAGATGCAATATTTGACTATGTACAGGGACAAAAGGAAGAGATTCCGAGGAAACCGGACCCGGCAGCTGTCTTTGCGATTATGGAGATGGCAGGGATCAGCCGGGAAGAATGTGTCTATATCGGGGATTCCGATGTGGACATGTGCACCGGAAACAATGCCGGGGTAATGACGGTCGGTGTCAGCTGGGGATTCCGGTCAAGAGAAATCCTGAAGGAAACAGGGGCGGATGTGATTATTGATCATCCGGAAGAACTGACCGTGATCGTAAATAATACCAAAGGTGAGGAGGGAAAGAATGAACGGATTTAGTGAAGAATGTATCGAAGTGTTTTTAAGAGATCAGTCACAGCTTTTTGATGAACCGGTCGCTGAGACACCGGAAGAGGCGGAAGCTTTCCTCGAGGACTGCATGGCAGTTGTGCTGGATTCGCTCGAAGAGGTAAAAGAATATCTGGAAGAGTCCGGAGCGGATGTGGATGGAATGACACTGCAGGAAATCGAAGATGCGTCCGAAGTGTTTGTGCTTCCGGAAGGGAAGTATCTGGTTGTAGAAGGATAAGGGAAAGCCGGGGCAGCATATCAGTCTGCCTCGGCTTTTTTCAGCGCTTTTTGGATGGTATCAAGAATCAGGTTGGAAGTATAGGAATCGTCCTCTCCGGATTTGATCTGATCTGCCGACTGCGTTTCGATGATCTGTCCGGCAATTTCTTCCATGGCCGGCTGAACAAGAGGATACATGGTTTCCACGCTTTCATCCAGATTGGAAAAACGGATAGAGTTGATATGATTTTTGTCGACCGAAACTTCCACTTCCAGCGGCGTGTTATTCAATGTCATGCTGGCTGTGTAGATGCCGGGAGTGTATTCTTTGGACGTCTGCTTTTTTCCGGAATGATCCGGAAGGAACATAAAAAGAAGCAGAAGCACAAGAAGAATGCCAAGGGCTGCAAAAATGGCGGTATAGATAATTTCCTTCATGTGAAAAACGACGATTCTGGTTTTGGAACTCATAAGTGAAAAGACCTCCTTTCAGTAATGATGAATCCTGCAGCACCACGGGATTATGTCTTTATAAATATATGTGACGTCGGAAAAAATTATGCGGCGTTGCCAAACGCGGCTTTTTGCGGTAGAATAGAAAAATACGAAAAAGAGAGGTAGAGATGCATGTTTATTATCGCAGGATTAGGAAATCCGGGATCAAAGTATGAAGACACACGGCACAACGTCGGTTTTGATGTCATAGACCGAATTTCGAAAGAATACCATATAGCAGTTGATACAAGAAAACACCGGGCGCTGATCGGAAAAGGGGTTATCGACGGCGTAAAAGTGATTCTCGCAAAACCCCAGACCTTTATGAATCTAAGCGGGGAAAGTATCCGGGAGCTGGTGGACTATTATAAGGTGGATGAGGCCACGGAGCTGATTGTTATATATGATGATATCAGTCTGGATGTGGGTCAGCTCAGGATCCGGAAAAAGGGGAGCGCCGGCGGACATAACGGAATTAAAAATATTATCGCCCACCTTGGGCACGATGTATTCATGCGTGTGAAGGTCGGTGTCGGGGAGAAGCCGAAGGGCTATGATCTGGCGGATTATGTACTGGGCCATTTCTCAAAGGAAGAGAAAGAGAAGATGGAAGTGGCATATGAAAAGGCAGTACAGGCCGTCAGAATGGCCGGACTTGGAGAAATTGACGAAGCGATGAATCAGTTTAACCGGAAAGGCTGATGGAAGGAGGAGAACACAATGAAGGCTTTTACGGAACCTCTTTTGGAGCTTGCGGAATTCGAGACGATTCAGAAGACAAAATACCGGGGAAAAGGGATGATTCAGATTGCCGGAAGTACCGGTTCGCAGAAAAGCCATCTTGCGTATGCTCTTTCTGGAGACGGCCGGAGGATTCTTTATATTCTTGCAGATGAAGAAAAGGCAAAGGAAGTTCTTGAAGAATATCAGTTTCTGGATGGGGAAGTCCTGTTCTATCCGGCGAAGGACTTCCTCTTTTATCGGGCGGATATCAGAGGAAAATATCTGGTCAAGCAGCGGATGGAAGTATTCCGCGCACTGAAAGAAGAGGAAAATGTAACGGTTATTACAACGATCGGCGCGTTGATGGACGGGGTACGTCCACCGTTGAAGATCGATGAGGAAGTTTTTTCTGTCCGCACAGGGGAGACGTCAGATCTGGAAGAACTTGTTCAAAGGTTATCCGCAATGGGATATGACAGGGAAGTACAGATTGAAGGGCCGGGGCAGTTTGCGGTGCGTGGAGGAATTGTCGATATCTTTCCTTTGACAGAGGAGATGCCGGTGAGGATTGAATTCTGGGACGATGAGATTGATTCGATCCGTACCTTCGATGCCCAGACACAAAGATCCATAGAAAACAGGGAGGAGATCACGGTGTATCCGGCCCGGGATGAGGCGGATGAGCAGGAGGAGGTCTCTTTCCTGCGCTATTTCCGTCCGGAAGAGACGCTTTTGTTTCTGGATGAGCCGGCAAGACTCTACGAACGTGGAGAAGTCATCGAGGAGGAAGTCCGGCAGGCCAGGGAGCGAAGAGAGGAAGAAGAAAAGCTTCCGGAAGGAGAAAAAGACATCAGGATCTTTCCGGTCCATGAGATTGCAGGTTTGATCAATCAGTATCACAGTATCGGATTTACAGCACTGGAGGGAAAAGTAAAAGAATTTCTGGTCCGGGATGTATACAGCATTCTGGCTAAAAACGTGAACCCGTATAACAGCAGTTTTGAGGTGCTGACGAGAGACTTAAAAAGGCTGAAGCGAAACGGGTACCGGGTGATTCTGCTTTCAGGTTCCCGGACAAGGGCAAGAAGGCTTGCGGAAGATCTCAGGGACTATGATCTGAACAGTTTTTATGATGAAGATCCCGAAAGACTGGTAAAACCGGGAGAAATTCTTGTGTCCTACGGTCATGTGGCAGTTGGGTATGAGTACCCGATGCTGAAGTTTACCGTGATTTCGGAGACCGATATTTTCGGGAAAAAGAAGAAAAAGAAGCGAAGAAGGATTTACGAAGGGGAAAAGATCCAGAGTTTTACCGACTTAAAGCCGGGGGACTATGTAGTTCATGAGAATCATGGGCTTGGAATTTATCAGGGAATCGAGAAAATTGAGATAGACCGGATTGAGAAGGATTACATGAAGATTTCCTATGCAGGAGGCGGAAATCTCTACATCCCGGCTACCCAGATGGATCTGATCCAGAAATACGCATCGGCGGATGCAAAGAAACCGAAACTCAACCGTCTGGGCGGACAGGACTGGGAGCGTACCAAGACAAGAGTCCGTAAAGCGGTACAGGTGATCGCGAGAGATCTGGTGGAGCTCTATGCCGCACGGCAGGAAAAGGAAGGCTATGCCTATGAGCCGGATACGGTGTGGCAGAAAGAATTTGAGGAGATGTTTCCGTTTGAGGAGACAGACGATCAGGCAGCGGCCATCGAAGAGACAAAAAAGGATATGGAAAGCCACAAGATCATGGACCGTCTGATCTGCGGAGATGTTGGCTTTGGAAAAACCGAGGTGGCGATCCGGGCGGCCTTTAAAGCGGTGCAGGAGAATAAGCAGGTGGCATTTCTTGTACCGACCACCATTCTGGCGCAGCAGCATTATAACACCCTTGTTCAGAGGATGAAAGACTTCCCGGTTCGGGTGGATCTGATGTGCCGTTTCCGTACCCCGTCCCAGCAGAAAAAGACGCTGGAAGACCTGAAAAAAGGCCAGGTGGATATTCTGGTGGGAACCCACCGGATTTTGAGTCAGGACGTCTGCTTCAAAGATCTGGGACTTCTTGTGATCGACGAGGAGCAGAGGTTTGGAGTGCAGCACAAGGAAAAGATCAAAAAACTGCGGGAAAATGTGGATGTCCTGACATTGACAGCTACTCCGATTCCAAGAACTCTTCATATGAGCCTGATTGGAATCCGGGATATGAGTGTGCTGGAAGAGGCTCCGATGGACCGGATGCCGATCCAGACCTATGTCATGGAATATCAGGATGAGATGGTAAGGGAGGCAATTGTAAGAGAGTTGTCCAGACAGGGGCAGGTGTACTACGTCTATAATAAAGTCAAGGATATTGCGGAGATCACGGCCAGAGTCCAGAGCCTTGTTCCGGAGGCAAATGTTGCCTACGCTCACGGGCAGATGAGGGAACATCAGCTGGAGCGGATCATGTATGACTTTATCAACGGGGATATCGATGTGCTTGTTTCCACGACTATTATTGAAACCGGGCTTGATATTTCCAATGCCAATACGATGATTATCCATGATGCGGACAAACTGGGGCTCTCCCAGCTATACCAGCTGCGAGGAAGAGTCGGGCGTTCCAACCGGATGGCCTATGCCTTTCTTCTCTACCGGAGAGACCGTCTGCTCAGAGAGGTTGCGGAAAAGCGGCTTGCCGCGATCCGGGAGTTTACGGATCTTGGATCTGGATTCAAGATTGCCATGCGGGATCTGGAAATCCGGGGAGCAGGAAATCTGCTTGGAGAAGCACAGCACGGTCATATGGAGGCGGTCGGGTATGACCTCTACTGTAAGATGCTCAATGAAGCGGTCAAAAACATGAAACAGGGCACTTCCCAGGAAGAAGCCGCAAGCTTTACAACAACGGTGGATCTGAATGTGGATGCCTTTATTCCGGCTTCCTATATTCCGGATGAATATCAGAAGCTGGATATCTACAAACGGATCGCGCTGATTGAGACCGAAGAAGAGATGGATGATATGATGGAAGAGCTGATTGACCGGTTCGGAGACATTCCGAAAAAGGTACAGAAGCTGATCCTGATTGCAAGGCTGAAAGCCTTTGCACATTCCGTGTATGTGACTTCGATTGAGCAGAAAGGGCAGACGCTGAAGATCACCATGTATGAGCGGGCGAAGGTACGTGGCGAGGAGATACCGAAACTTCTGGAGCGCAGGAAAGGAGAACTTGTTTTTAAGAATGATACGCCGCCGTATTTTCTCTATGAGCAGAAAAAGCGGAACCGGAAGGAAAAGGACCCGGATATTCTGGAAGTCGTGAAAAATCTGTTAAATGATATAAAAACATTGATTGTCCAGGAAAAACCGGATATAATAGGGTAGTTAGAAATACGAAGGAGGCTTTTGACAGTATGAAAAAGCGTTTGGCAGTAGTCCTTTTGACTGCCGCTGTGGCAGCAGGAGCAATGACAGGCTGCGGACAGCAGACGATTGAAGACAGCGATGTCGTTGCGACCGTGGGAGATACAGAAATTAAAGGAAATGTGGCAAATTTCTTTGCAAGATATCAGCAGGCAATGTATGAGACTTATTACAGCTCTATGCTGGGAGAAAACATGTGGACAACCGAGGTTGAGGAAGGAACGACTTATGAAGAGTCGGCCAAGGAGACGATCATGCAGTCGCTGGAGGAACTCTATCTGGTTAACGAGCATGCCGGTGATTACAGCGTTTCACTGACAGACGAAGAAAAGAAGTCGATTGAAGATGCTGCGGACCAGTTTGTAGAGGCAAACGATGCGGAGGTCCGGGATGTAATTTCCGGCGACAAGGAGACGGTGCAGAAGGTTCTGGAACTCTTTACAATCCAGCAGAAAGTACAGACTGAGATGCTAAAAGATGTGGACCGGAATGTTTCCGATGAGGAGGCTGCCCAGAAAGCGCTGCAGTATGTAGCATTTACCTACTCGGATACGGAGGAATCCGAAGAAAGTGATTCCGAAAATACTTCAGATACAAAGGAAGAGGCAAAAGCGAAGGCGGAAACATTTTTGAACGCGGTGAACAGCGGCACAGATTTCAGTCAGGCCGCAGAGGATCAGGAGAAATCAGCAGTGGATCTGACGTTTGACTCCAGTACGACATCCCCGAATGAGGAGCTCATTCAGGCGGCGGACAAACTGGAAGCAGGCCAGGTAACTGATGTGATAGAGACAGATACCGGATACTATGTGGCAAAGGTGACATCCACATTTGATCAGAGCGCAACGGACAGCAAGAAACAGGAGATCATCTCCGAACGTGAGTCTGAGCGATACAATGAGATCCTTGATGGCTGGAAAGAAGACACTGACATCAAGGAAAACAAGGATGTCTGGGAAAAGATCGACTTTAACGGTCAGGGGGTTGCCCTGAAGACAGAGGACAGCTCAGAAGACAGCGGCAGTACAGAAGGCTCTTCAGAAAACACAGATGGAGAAGATACTTCTGACAGTGCAGAGGGAGAAGATACTTCCGACAGCACAGACAGTGGAGAATCCACTGATTCCGAAAATACAGATAATACAGAAGAAGCAGCCGAATAGGCTGCTTCATTTTTGTCTTTTATTCAAAAAATGTGCTGACAAGTTCGTTTACAAGTTTGCCATCGGCTTTTCCTTTGACCTTCGGCATCAGCTCTTTCATGATCTTTCCCTTGTCTTTTGCAGTCGGATGATCCAGACCCATATCAGAGAGAACTGAGGCGATGACAGATCTGATCTCCTCTTCATCCATCATCTTCGGGGCAAATTCTTCAAGAACCGCGATCCGTGCCCGGCATTCTTCAATGATTTCAGTACGGTCTTCCGGGGTCATCTCCAGAGTCTCTTTTGTCTGTTTGATCTCCTTTAAGACAACCTGTACTTCCTCTTCCTCAGTCAGATCTTCCCGCTTGTCGATTGCTTTATTTTTCAGAGCGGCAAGAAGAGAAGACAGAGTTTCTTTTCTTGCCTTGTCGCCGGCCTTCATGGCAGCGACCATTTCTTTTCTTACATCATCGATTTTACTCATAGCCTTATGGACCTCCTAAACGTTTTTCTCTATTTTACTATCTCTTAAGAAAAAGTGCAAACAGAATAAAAATTTTCCTTTTGCAGATACTAGCCTTATGTGAAAGCCGGAAAAAGGCGGCTGATTTGTGAAATGGAGGGAACTTTACAGAAATGAAAGCGACGGGAATTGTGCGAAGAATCGACGATCTTGGAAGGGTGGTTGTTCCAAAAGAAATACGCAGAACACTGGGAATCCGCGAGGGGACTCCGCTGGAAATCTTTACGGGCCAGGACGGCGAGGTTATTCTGAAGAAGTATTCTCCGCTTGGAGAAATATATACATTTGCGCAGAACTATGCAGAGAGTCTGGCGCAGGCATCGGGAATGCTTTCCTGCATTACGGATATGGAAAAGGTGATTGCTGCTTCCGGAGCAGGGAGAAAGGATGTAGCAGAACAGGAGGTATCAGAGGAGTTTGTCTGTCTTCTGGAAGAACGGAGAGCGGTATCCATAAGCCGCAGCGGGGGATCCGGTATCAATTTTCTGAAAGAAAAGATGGTGGACTATGGAGAAATTTTTGCCTGTCCGGTGCTGGCAGGAGGCGATGTGATCGGATCAGTTCTTTTTGTCAGACCGGAGCGGCAAAAAGGCATTTCCGAAGAAATCTGTCAGAAACTGGCTCAGTGCGCGGCTGCATTTCTTGGGAGTCAGATGGAAACGTAGTCATAAAGAGAAAATCCGCATCATACAATAGTCTTAGAAAAACGGGACAAGGGGGATGCGATGAGAGTAAAAGGACAAAAATCGGGGGTCATGCGGATCTTTCAGGCACTTCTGGTATCCTACATCGTTACGGGAATCCTGCTTCTGGTGCTGGCGGTGCTGCTTTATAAGCTGAATCTGGATAAAGGAAAAGTGACGGCAGGAATTACCGGTATCTATGTTGTGTCCGCGTTTGCGGGAGGTTTTCTGATCGGGAAGCTGCAGAAAGTACGGAAATTTATCTGGGGACTGATTCTTGGAATGCTATATTTTCTGCTCCTGGTACTGGTGTCCGTTGGTGTATATCACACCCTTCAGGGCGATACGATGCAGATTGTGACAACGCTGATACTGTGTGCGGCAGGAGGAATGCTTGGCGGAATGCTGTCGTAAACGAAAAAAAGGCTTTAAAAAAGAAACCGCCTATGATATAATAATTTCTAGCAAAATGCATAAGGAGGAAATCAGGATGAAACACATTAAAACATTAAATACACAGACTTTAAACAACACAATGAAAAAAGGCGGATGCGGAGAATGCCAGACATCCTGCCAGTCAGCATGCAAGACTTCCTGCACAGTAGGAAACCAGACCTGCGAACAGAAGAAATAGGCAGACAGGACTTATAAGTGAAATTACAGGACAGCGGCTATTTGGTCGCTGTCTCTTGATGTCTACAGAAAAAAGAGAAAGGGGTACACAAAGTGATCCATCAGTACCAGAATAATGGATATAATATCGTTCTGGATGTTAACAGCGGATGTGTTCATGTCGTAGATCAGATGGGATACGATCTGATCGCAGCACTGACCGCGATGAATCCGGAGCAGACAGCCGATACCATCAGGGAGGGTGAGACAAAGGAAAAAATCAAAAAACAGTATCAGGAGAAATATAATCCGCAGGAGATTGACGAGGTGCTCGATGATCTCGCTGAACTAGCGGAGGCAGGACAGCTCTTCGCACCGGATACTCATGAGTCCTGTATACAGGATGTCATGAAAAGAAAGACAGTAGTAAAGGCGCTCTGTCTCCATATTGCCCATGACTGCAATCTGGCGTGCAAATACTGTTTTGCCGAGGAGGGCGAATATCATGGAAGACGTGCGATGATGTCCTATGAAGTAGGGA
The DNA here is from genome assembly GCF_027924685.1 of Sellimonas catena. Taxonomy (NCBI): domain Bacteria; kingdom Bacillati; phylum Bacillota; class Clostridia; order Lachnospirales; family Lachnospiraceae; genus Sellimonas; species Sellimonas catena. Next base: position 55,677 of record NZ_BSBO01000019.1, on the reverse strand, counting down.
AAAAGGCGCTGGATTTCCTGATCGCAAATTCCGGAAGCAGAAGAAACCTGGAAGTAGACTTCTTCGGCGGGGAGCCGCTGATGAACTGGCAGGTTGTCAAAGATCTTGTGGCATATGGAAGAGAGCAGGAGAAGATTCACGATAAACATTTCCGTTTTACTGTTACGACGAACGGCGTACTGCTGAATGATGAAATTCAGGAGTTTATCAACAAGGAGATGGACAATGTCGTGCTGAGCCTGGACGGAAGAAGGGAAGTCAATGACCGGATGCGTCCGTTCCGGAATGGAAAAGGAAGCTACGATCTGATTGTTCCAAAGTTCCAGAAACTTGCCGTGAGCAGAAACCAGCAGAAATACTATGTGCGCGGTACATTTACGAGACAGAACCTGGATTTTTCAGAGGATGTGCGCCATTTTGTAGATCTCGGATTTCAACAGATGTCCATCGAGCCGGTTGTCGGTGATGATACAGACCCTTACGCAATCAGGGAGGAAGACCTGCCTCAGATTTTTGAGGAGTATGATAAACTCGCAAAATATATGATTCAGAGAGAAAAAGAAGGAAATGGATTTAATTTCTTCCATTTTATGATCGACCTGGAAGGCGGACCGTGCCTTGCGAAACGGTTGTCAGGATGCGGTTCGGGAACCGAATATCTGGCTGTAACACCGTGGGGAGACCTCTATCCTTGTCATCAGTTTGTAGGAGATGAGGATTTCCTGATGGGAAATGTAGATGAGGGTATTACAAAGCCTGAGATTGCGGACGCATTCCGGTGCTGTAATGTCTACTCAAAAGAAAAATGTAAAAACTGCTTTGCGAAGTTCTACTGCAGCGGCGGATGTATGGCGAATGCATACCATTTTGAGGGAAATCTGAATGATGCATATGACATCGGATGCGAGATGGAAAGAAAACGTGTGGAATGCGCCATCATGATCAAAGCGGCGCTGGCGGACAACTCCGGAGAGAGCGAAGAAGCTTAGAGAAGGGGATGTAAAGTGTGAAGAAAAGCAGAGGGATCGCAGGATTGATTGTGACAGTCCTTATAATCGGACTGCTGGTATATACGACAGCCATCGGATGGGGCCGTTCCCAAAGCGGTGCCATGGAAAACATCAAACTCGGGCTGGATCTGGCCGGCGGGGTCAGCATTACCTATCAGGCAAAAGAGGAAAACCCGTCGCCGGAAGAGATGCGGGACACCATCTACAAACTGCAGAAGAGAGTAGAAGCATACAGTACGGAAGCGAATGTATACCAGGAGGGAGACAATCGTATCAGCATTTCCATTCCGGGAGTGTCGGATGCCAATGAGATTCTGGAAGAGCTTGGACAGCCGGGATCGCTGGAATTTCAGACAGCAGATGGCGAGACGGTTCTGACAGGAAGCGACATTAAAACCGCAAAGGCGATGAGCGGTCAGAACCAGACGACAGGAGCAAATGAATATACGGTAGAGCTTCAGTTAAATGAGCAGGGAAAAGAAAAGTTTACCGAGGCGACAGAGAAGAATGTCGGAAAGGAAATTTCCATTATCTATGACGGCGAGGTAATCAGTTCCCCGACTGTGAATGAAGCTATTACTGTGGATACCGCTTATATTGACGGAATGGCAAGTTATGAAGAAGCCGAAGAGCTTGCTTCCGCAATCCGGATCGGCGGTCTTTCCCTGGAACTGGAAGAGCTCAACTCACAGGTGCAGGGAGCCCAGCTTGGCGGGGAGGCAATCAGTACAAGTCTTCTGGCAGGAGCAGTCGGACTTGCGGCAGTCATCCTTTTTATGATTGCTGTTTATCTGCTTCCGGGACTTGCTGCAGGGCTTGCACTTCTGATCTATACCGGACTGGTGCTGGTGCTGTTGAACGCATTTGACATCACTCTTTCCCTTCCGGGAATTGCCGGAATCATTTTGTCCATTGGAATGGCTGTGGATGCAAACGTCATTATCTTTGCAAGGGTGAGGGAAGAAATCGCGTCCGGAAAGAGTGTGCAGAACGCGCTGAAGAGCGGATTTCACAAGGCACTTTCCGCAATCATTGACGGAAATGTCACGACGCTGATTGCAGCAGCGGTACTCTGGTTTCGGGGATCGGGAACGGTCAAAGGATTTGCGCAGACACTGGCTCTTGGCATCGTCGTTTCCATGTTTACCGCGCTGGTAATTACACGGATGATCATCAATTCGTTCTATGCGGTGGGAATCCGGAACGAGAAGTTCTATGCAAAGAAAATGAAAGAAAGAAAACCGGTAGACTTCCTTGGAAAGAGAAAGATCTGCTTTGCTGTTTCCCTGCTTGTGATCCTTGCCGGATTTGCCGTGATGGGATATCATCATGTGAAAGAAAACGGTATGCTGGCCTACAGTCTGGAATTCCGGGGAGGAACATCCACGACAGTGGATTTTCAGAAAGATTATTCGATTTCGCAAATTGAATCCCGGATTGTTCCGGTGGTTGAGAAAGCATCCGGAGACTCGGAAGTACAGACACAGAAGGTAAAAGGAAGCACTGAGATTGTCATCCGGACGAAAGCCCTTGATCTTGACCAGAGAGAGGCATTAAATCAGGCACTGGCTGATGAGTTCCAGGTGTCGGATTCGGACATTACCTATTCCAGCATCAGTTCTACGATCAGTGCGGAGATGAGGCAGGATGCGGTCGTTGCGGTGATTATCTCCACAGTCTGCATGCTTCTTTATATCTGGTTCCGGTTTAAGGACATCCGGTTTGCCACAAGCGCGGTGACGGCCCTGATTCATGACGTCCTCGTCGTGCTTGCCTTTTACGCCGTATCCCGTATTACAGTCGGAAGTACCTTTATTGCGTGCATGCTGACAATTGTAGGATATTCGATCAATGCAACCATTGTAATATTTGACCGGATCCGGGAGGAGCTGAAAGCGCGGAGGAAGAAAGAACCACTTGCCGAACTTGTAAACAGATGTATCACAATGACGCTGACAAGAAGCATCTATACTTCTCTGACGACGTTTATTATGGTGTTTGCGCTCTTTGTTTTTGGTGTCACATCAGTCAGAGAATTTGCACTGCCTCTGATGGTCGGTATCGTGTGCGGTGCATATTCTTCCGTATGTATCACGGGAGCACTCTGGTACGTTATGAAGACAAGAACCGGAAAGAAGAAATAAAACATGAAAAGGATGCAGCAGGATGGAAAGTATGGATCTTGCGGCATCCTTTTGCTTTTTTGGAGGAATACAATCGATGAAAAACTGGGTACTGCTTAGAAAGGGAGGAAATTTTACAGAGCTGGGGAAACGGTTTGGGATCCGGCCGAGAACAGCGGCGCTGATCCGCAACCGGGATATTATCGGAGAGGAGGCTTTTGACCGTTATCTGAATGGAACCATCGCGGATCTGTATGATGGAATGCTTATGAAAGATATGGATAAGGCGGTGGATCTTCTGAAGGAAAAGATTGTGGAGAAACAGAGTATCCGCATTATCGGAGATTATGACATTGACGGAGTCAATGCTACATATATTCTTCTGGAGGGGTTGAAAGGACTGGGCGCAGAAGTGGATTATGACATCCCGGATCGTGTCAGGGACGGATACGGGTTAAATATTGATCTGATTGACCGTGCGCTGGATGACAATATTGATACAATTGTGACATGTGACAACGGAATCGCAGCGCGCGAAGAGATCGCGTATGGGAAAAGTATGGGAATGGCTGTCGTTGTAACAGACCATCATGAAGTGCCGTATGAAGAATACGAAGACGGTACACGCGGCTACCTGATTCCGCCTGCCGACGCGGTGGTGGATATCAAAAGAGAGGACTGCCTGTACCCGTTCAAAGGACTGTGTGGAGCAGCTGTGGCCTACAAGCTGGTCGAGGCACTTTACAATGCCATGGGAAGAGATCCGGAAGATGTGGATTATCTGATGGAAAATGTAGCCATCGCGACGGTAGGAGACGTTATGGATCTGACCGACGAAAACCGGATTTTTGTAAAACAGGGGCTGGAAATGCTGAAGAGAACGAAAAATCCGGGACTTGCCGCGCTGATGGAATGTACCGGAGTCCATACGGACCGGCTGTCTGCCTATCATATCGGTTTTGTGATCGGACCGTGCATCAATGCCGGGGGGCGTCTGGATACAGCCAGACGGGCACTGGAGCTTCTGTGCGCAAAGACAAAAAAAGAAGCGGATCTTCTGGCGGGAGATCTGAAAGCTCTCAATGACAGCCGGAAGAATCTGACAGAGGAAGCAGTGAAAGAGGCCGTGGTCCAGGTGGAGACAACCGGATTAAAGGAGGATAAAGTACTTGTGGTGTATCTGCCAAAATGTCATGAAAGCATAGCGGGAATTGTGGCAGGACGTCTGCGGGAGCGGTACTACAAACCGGTGTTTGTCCTGACAAAGGCAGAAGAAGGAGCAAAAGGCTCCGGGCGGTCGATTGAAACCTACCATATGTACGATGAGCTGAGCAGATGCAAAGATCTTCTGACACGTTTCGGCGGACATCGTCTGGCAGCGGGGCTTTCGCTCCCGGAAGAAAAAATTCTGTCTCTTCGGAAAAAACTGAACGAAAATACGACAATGACGGAAGAAGACCTGACGGAGAAAGTTGTGATCGACATGCAGCTTCCTCTGTGTGAGATTACCGAGGATTTTGTGCAGGAACTTTCTCTTCTGGAGCCGTTTGGAAAAGGAAATACGAAACCGGTGTTTGCCCGGAGAAAGCTGCTTTTTCGGCGGGGACGGGTTATCGGAAAGCATCAAAATGTGTTGAAACTGGAAGTAGAAGATGCGGACCACACCACTATGGATGCCATCTTTTTTGGTGATCTGGAGACCTTCTTTTCCTGTCTGTCACAAAAGTACGGACCGGATGCAAAAGACCATCTTTTATATGGAAGAGGAAATCCGATTTTGATGGATGTTACTTACTATCCGGGAATCAACGATTACATGGGAAGAAGGACGCTTCAGATTACAATTCTCGATTATCGGTAATACTGATAAGAAAAAAGGCAGGATTACGCGAAAAACCTGTAGAATGCTCTGCTTTACACATTCTGGAAATAATGATATACTAAAGGATATATTCCAAAAAACGACATAATATTTGAGAGTAAAGCAGTGAAGAAACAGGTAAAGGAGGGGAATGATATGGCAGAAAAAATCAGACCGGAAGAAGTTACGACAGAAGTCCGCCAGGGGATGCGGATTGTGGACGGCCATGCTGTAAAAGAGCCTGAGGACTATCAGGACCCGGATGAGCTGTACCGTTATCTGATCGGGCATATCCATAAATATCACCCGTCAGCAGATGTTTCGCTGATTGAAAAAGCATATCAGCTGGCGAGCAAGGCCCATGCAAATCAGTTCCGAAAATCCGGAGAGGCATATATCATTCATCCTCTTTGGGTAGGCATTATTCTGGCACAGCTTGAAATGGACAAGGAAACGATTGCGGCCGGCATTCTGCATGATGTGGTAGAAGATACCGAGGTTACAAAAGAGGATATTGAAAAAGAATTCGGAGAGGAAGTAGCGCTTCTTGTGGATGGTGTTACAAAGCTGGGACAGCTTTCCTACTCTTCGGATAAGCTTGAAATGCAGGCGGAGAATTTAAGAAAGATGTTTCTCGCCATGGCAAAGGATATCCGCGTCATCATTATCAAGCTTGCCGACCGCCTTCATAATATGCGCACACTGCAGTTTATGAAGCCGGAGAAGCAGAAGGAAAAAGCGAAAGAGACGATGGACATCTATTCTCCGATCGCCCAGAGACTCGGTATTTCCAAAGTGAAGACAGAGCTGGATGACCTTGCGCTTAAGTATCTCCATCCGGAGATTTTCTATGACCTGGTGCAGCAGATTAATGAGAGAAAGACCGAGCGGGAAGAGTTTGTGGCTCAGATTGTAAGGGAAGTCTCACAGCATATGGAAAATGCCCATATCAGGGCGGAAGTCAATGGAAGAGTCAAGCATTTCTTCAGTATCTACAAAAAGATGGTTAATCAGGATAAGACGGTAGACCAGATTTACGATCTTTTTGCAGTACGGATTATTGTTGACACGGTGAAAGACTGTTACGCGGCCCTCGGCGTGATCCATGAGATGTATACACCGGTACCTGGCAGGTTTAAAGATTACATTGCCATGCCGAAGCCGAATATGTATCAGTCACTTCACACGACGCTGATGAGTTCCGTCGGACAGCCGTTTGAGATTCAGATCCGTACAAAGGAGATGCACAAGACGGCCGAATACGGAATCGCAGCCCACTGGAAATACAAAGAGTCCAATGACGGAAAGAAGAATATCAAGGCTCAGGAAGAAGAAAAGTTAAGCTGGCTCCGCCAGATCCTCGACTGGCAGAAAGACATGTCGGATAACCGGGAGTTTTTGAATCTGATCAAAGGAGACCTGGATCTGTTCGCGGAAGATGTGTACTGCTTCACCCCGAACGGAGATGTCAAAAATCTTCCGAACGGTTCCACGCCGATCGATTTTGCATACGCGATCCACAGTGCGGTGGGAAATAAAATGGTCGGTGCAAGAGTCAACGGAAAACTTGTCAAAGTAGACTACAAGATTCAGAACGGCGACCGCATCGAGATTCTGACTTCTCAGAATTCCAAGGGACCGAGCCGCGACTGGCTGAATATTGTCAAGAGCACGCAGGCTAAGAACAAGATCAACCAGTGGTTCAAAAAGCAGTTTAAAGAAGAAAATATTGTCAAAGGAAAAGAAATGCTGATTTCCTACTGCAAGGCCAAAGGCTATGAGCAGGGTAATCTGATGAAACCGAAATATCAGCAGATCGTGCAGCAGAAATACGGCTTCAAGGACTGGGATTCCGTCCTTGCGGCAATCGGACACGGCGGACTGAAAGAAGGTCAGATTGTTAACCGTCTTGCAGAAGAATATAACAAAGACCACAGACAGGAGATTACGGATGAGGCTGTACTTGAAAAGGTAGCAGAGGCATCGAAGAACGTGGTACACATCGCAAAATCGAAAAGCGGTGTCATTGTCAAAGGAATCGATGACATGGCGGTGCGCTTTTCCAGATGCTGTAATCCGCTTCCGGGCGATGAGATCGTAGGATTTGTAACCAGAGGAAGGGGTCTTACGATTCACAGGACAGACTGTATCAATGTCCTTCATCTGACAGAGAGAGAGAGAGCAAGACTCATTCCGGTAGAATGGGAGGCCGATGCTGCGGAAACTTCCGAAGGCAAATATTTTGCGGAAATCAAAATGTTTGTGGAAGATAAGCCGGGTATGCTGATGGAGATTTCCAGAGTCTTTACCGAGGCGGAGATCGATATCAAGACGATGAATGTGCGTACAAGCAAGAAGGGCGTATCTACCGTGGAGATGGGATTTGTTGTAAGAGGAAAAGAAGAGATGGGACGCCTTGTAGGCAAGCTCAGACAGATTGAAAATGTAATTGATATAGAAAGGACGACGGGCTAAAGAAAGGCCGGGGCAAAAAAAGATGAAGATTCAGACATTTGTAACAGGCATTATCGGGACAAATACCTACGTTTTATACGATGAAAACACAAAAGAGGCCGTGCTGGTCGATCCGGCAGCATGTCCGAAAAAGCTGATGAACTTTATTCAGGAGGAGGGCCTTGACATGAAGGCTGTTCTCCTGACCCACGGACATTTTGACCATATTATGGGAATCCAGGATTTCCGGAAGGTCTATGATGTGCCGGTTTACGCAGGGGAGAGGGAAGCGGCGCTTTTACAGGATGCCCACTGGAATCAGTCCGATATCTATACGAACGGATACACGTTTTCCGATGCGGTCTATGTAAAAGACGGAGAAATGCTCCACATCGCCGGTTTTGACATTCAGGTGTTCTTTACGCCGGGCCATACGCCGGGCGGAGTCTGCTATTATCTGGCGGATGAGGGAATTCTCTTCAGCGGGGATACTCTGTTCCACCATTCTGTAGGACGCACGGATTTTGAGGGAGGAAGCATGTCAGATCTGGTACGCGGGATTGAGGAAAAGCTCCTCTGTCTTCCGGATGAGACGAAAGTCCTGCCTGGTCATATGGATGCGACCACCATCGGAGAAGAGAAAAAATACAATCCGTTTTTGAGGAAATAAAACGCGGGAGAGACTATGATGAAGCTGACATGTAATGATACTTTATACACATATGACGCGTATCATCTGTTGAAAGCTTTTTATCCGGACGAAGAAATCGAACAGCAGGTTAATGAAGAGCAAGAGTCACAGGTCAGGATCGAGACAGACCGTGATTCTTGTTTTTGTGTCAGCCTGGCCGGAGAGAAAGGTGAAATCGGGCAGATGGACAGAAGCAGGAGAAAGCATCTGGTAGTAAGTGCACTTTATGAGAAACTGAGTAAAATGGCAGGAAAGAAACTGCCGTGGGGAAGTCTCACCGGGGTGCGGCCGACCAAAATGTTCATGCAGAAATTAGAAGAAGGAGTGCCGGATCAGGAGATTCTGAACTGGATTGAAAAGGAGCACTTTGTCTCGGAAGAAAAGGCGGAACTGGGACTGGCAATTGCAAAAAGGGAAAAGGAGCTGTTGTCCAGACTGGATTACGAGAATGGATACAGTCTCTATATCGGAATCCCGTTCTGCCCGACAACCTGTGCATATTGTTCCTTTACTTCTTACCCGATTGCGCAGTATCTTGATCGGATGGACGATTACCTGGATGCGCTCTGCCGGGAGCTTTCCTATATTGCAGATGTTTCCAAAGAGAAAAAACTCAATACGATCTATCTGGGAGGCGGGACGCCGACATCCCTTAGTGCATCCCGGCTTGACCGTCTGCTGACTCATCTGGAGCAGCAGTTTTCCTATGAACATCTTCTTGAGCTTACCGTGGAGGCCGGGCGGCCGGACAGCATCACAAGGGAGAAGCTGGAGGTTTTAAGAAACCACGGAATCAGCCGGATTTCAGTCAATCCTCAGACCATGCAGCAGAAGACACTGGATCTGGTAGGAAGAAGGCATACAGTGGAGGATGTGGTGCAGACGTTTCGTCTGGCCAGGGAACTCGGCTTTGAGAATATCAATATGGATCTGATTGCCGGACTGCCTGGGGAGGCGCCGGAAGATATGGAAGATACGCTGCGGCAGATCCGGGAGCTTCACCCGGACAGTCTGACGGTGCATGCCCTTGCCATCAAGCGGGCATCGAGACTGCGCCAGGAACAGAGAAGCGGAGAAGGCTTTACCGGTCACCTGCTTTCGGCAGAAGACCTGACGGCCATGATCGATGCGGCGTACCGGTGCGCGGAGGAGATGGGGCTTGTCCCGTACTATCTGTACCGCCAGAAAAATATGGCCGGAAATTTTGAGAATGTCGGATATGCAGAGGTTGACAAAGCGGGAATTTACAATATACTAATTATGGAGGAAAAACAGTCGATTATTGCGGCGGGAGCGGGTGCTTCCACGAAGATTGTCCTCCCGGAGGAAGTAGAGATGCCGGGCAGCAAAAAGAAAAAGATGACAAATCTGATCCGCATTGAAAATGTGAAAAATGTGGACGAGTACATTGCCCGGATTGACGAGATGATAGAGCGAAAAGGAGAATGGCTATGGCGTTAAAGAAAAAACCGGTCACCGGAATGAACGATATGCTCCCAAGAGAGATGGAAATCCGTGACTATGTGATACAGATGATCAAAGAGACATACCGTACATTTGGATTTTCTTCGATTGAAACTCCGTGTGTGGAACACATTGATAATCTTCTCAGCAAACAGGGAGGAGAAAATGAGCAGCTTATCTTCAAAATTTTAAAAAGAGGGGCGAAGCTGAATCTGGAGACAGCAAAGACAGAGGCGGATCTGGTGGACGGAGGACTCCGTTACGATCTGACACTGCCGCTTTCCAGATATTATGCAAATCACGCGAATGAACTGCCGTCTCCGTTTAAGGCACTGCAGATCGGAAATGTGTGGAGAGCAGACCGTCCGCAGAGAGGAAGATACCGCCAGTTCATGCAGTGCGATATCGACATCCTGGGCGAGCCGTCCAATCTTGCGGAGATCGAGCTGATCCTTACCACAAGTACACTCCTCGGAAAACTGGATTTCAAGAACTTTACTATCCGGATCAATGACAGACAGATCTTAAAGGCAATGGCTGCTTTCAGTGGATTTGCTCCGGAAAGCTTTGACGAAGTATTCATCATTCTGGACAAGATGGACAAGATCGGTCTGGAAGGTGTGGAAAGCGAGTTAAAAGAAGCGGGATATGAAGCACAGGTTGTGGAGACTTACCTGACACTGTTCAAGGAAGTGACACGTGATGTGGAAGGTATCCGTTACCTGAAAGAGAAGCTTGATGGATTTCTGGATCCGGAAGTGGCAGACGGCCTGGAGACGATCATTTCCAGCGTGGAAGCGGTAAAAGAAGCGGAGTTCAAGATGAGCTTTGACCCGACACTTGTCAGGGGAATGTCCTACTACACCGGTACGATTTTTGAGATCTCCATGGATGAGTTCGGAGGATCAGTAGGCGGAGGCGGACGCTACGACAAGATGATCGGAAAGTTTACGGGACAGGATACGCCGGCATGTGGATTTTCCATCGGATTCGAGCGGATTGTCCTGCTGCTTTTAGAAAGCGGCTATCAGGTTCCGACCAGGAAGGAAAAGAAAGCATTCCTGATTGAAAAAGGAATGCCGTCGGAAGGCATTACCCGAATCCTGGAGCTTGCGAAAGAAGAACGGGCAAAGGGATGTCAGGTTCTTGTTTCCAATATGAAGAAAAACAAGAAATTCCAGAAAGAGCAGCTTGCGCAGGACGGCTACACGGATGTGACAGAGTGCTTTGTACGGGAATTTGCGCCAAAGAGCGAAGAATAGAGCAATAATAAATGGAGGAAGAGAAAATGGCAGAATCAATGAAAGGCCTGAAAAGAACCCACCGCTGCGCAGAACTTGGCACAGCGAATATCGGTGAGACCGTCACCGTCATGGGGTGGGTGCAGAAGAACAGAAATAAAGGCGGTATTATCTTTGTTGACTTAAGAGACCGCTCCGGGATCCTGCAGTTGATATTTGAGAACGGAAGTATCGATGAAGAAGGATTTGAAAAAGCAGGAAAGCTCAGAAGCGAGTTTGTCATTGCGGCAGTAGGAACCGTGGAGGCACGTTCCGGAGCTGTCAATGAAAATCTTGCTACAGGGGCCATCGAGATACGTGTGAAAGAGCTTCGGATCCTGTCCGAGTCCGAGACTCCGCCGTTCCCGATTGAGGAAGACAGCAAGACAAAGGAAGAACTGCGTCTGAAATACCGGTTCCTGGACTTAAGAAGACCGGATATGCAGCGGAATCTCCGCATGAGAAGCCAGATCGCCACACTGACGAGACAGTTCCTGGCAGATGAAGGATTCCTTGAAATCGAGACACCGACACTGGTAAAGAGTACACCGGAAGGAGCAAGAGACTATCTGGTACCAAGTCGTGTACATCCGGGAAGCTTTTATGCGCTGCCGCAGTCTCCTCAGACATTAAAGCAGCTGCTGATGTGCTCCGGATGCGACCGCTATTTCCAGCTTGCAAGATGCTACCGGGACGAAGATCTCCGTGCAGACCGCCAGCCGGAATTTACACAGATCGACATGGAGCTTTCCTTTGTTGATGTAGATGATGTTCTGGAAGTCAACGAGCGTCTCCTTGCTTATTTGTTTAAAGAAGTTCTGGATGTGGATGTAAAGCTTCCGATCCAGAGAATGACATGGCAGGATGCAATGGACCGCTACGGTTCCGACAAGCCGGACACCCGTTTCGGAATGGAACTTGTCAATGTCAGCGAGATCGTAAAGGACTGCGGATTCGGCGTCTTTACCGGAGCTCTGGAGCAGGGCGGAAGCGTCCGCGGAATCAATGCCAAAGAACAGGGTGCAATGCCGCGTAAAAAGATTGATAAGCTTGTAGAATTTGCAAAAGGATATGGTGCAAAAGGACTTGCATATATTGCGATTCAGGAAGATGGAAGCGTGAAATCCTCCTTTGCAAAATTCATGACAGAAGAGGAAATGGCTTCCCTGATCCAGGCAATGGACGGACAGCCGGGAGACCTTCTGCTCTTTGCGGCTGACAAGAATAAGATTGTATGGGATGTACTTGGAAATCTCCGTCTTGAAATTGCAAGACAGCTGGATCTTCTGGACAAGAGCCAGTACAATTTCCTCTGGGTAACAGAGTTCCCGCTGCTTGAGTGGAATGAAGACGAGAACCGTTTCGTGGCAATGCACCATCCGTTTACCATGCCGATGGAGGAGGATCTTCAGTATCTGGACAGTGATCCGGGAAGAGTGCGCGCGAAAGCATACGATATTGTATTAAATGGAACCGAGCTCGGCGGAGGAAGTGTCCGAATCCACCAGAATGACATCCAGACAAAGATGTTTGAAGTGATCGGATTTACAAAAGAAGAGGCCGAAGAGCAGTTCGGATTCCTTCTGAATGCGTTCAAGTACGGGGTACCGCCTCATGCAGGACTTGCCTACGGACTGGACCGTCTTGTCATGCTCATGGCGAAAGAAGACAGCATCCGTGATGTCATTGCATTCCCGAAGGTGAAAGATGCATCAGACATGATGCTGGAGGCACCGTCTGAAGTAGCAGTAAAACAGCTGGAAGAGCTGGGAATCGGTGTCATCAGAAAAGAAGAGGCGGAAGCGGAAACAGAAGAGTAATTTCGTGAGAAAGAAGAAAAAAAGGGTGTTGTGGGAAACTGCAACATCCTTTTCAATTAACAGAAAACTTTGTCCTTTGTTCTGAGAGTATCTGGCATACAGGTTTCGGGGATACAGCTGTCTGAGAAAAGAAAAAACACGATTCATTTGAATCGTGTTTTAAGAGCGACAGACGGGGCTCGAACCCGCGACCCCAACCTTGGCAAGGTTGTACTCTACCAACTGAGCCACTGTCGCATGAATATCAAATTTTGAAAAAGAAGAGCGACAGACGGGGCTCGAACCCGCGACCCCGACCTTGGCAAGGTCGTACTCTACCAACTGAGCCACTGTCGCTTAATGTTTTTTGTTCACTCGGAACAAAATGTATGATACTATAAAAGAAAAGAAATGTCAACATGTTTTTTAAAAAAATTTTAAATAGAATTTACAAAGAACCGGGGGTGTCAAAATGGAGCAGAACAGTACAAAAACAGTATGGAATGAAAGACGGATGGACGGAATCGATCTGAGTGGTAAAATCCTGGAATGGGGAGATTTTACCGCCGTCAGTTTCCGGAATGCCGACTTTACAGGGTGCAGGCTTTCTAATTCAAGATTTCGGGACTGTGATCTGGAAGGAGCAAAATTTTGCGGGGCAGATTTGCAAGGGGCGGACCTTCGGGGATGCAGTCTTAAAAATGCAGACTTCCGGGGTGCGGATATCCGGCTTTCAACACTGGAAAATGCAGACCTGACCGGGGCGCGCATGGATGAGACAACCGTGGGGTATCCTATGCGCTGCCCGGAGAAAGGAGCGTTTGTAGCATACAAGAAATGTGTGTATGACCGGATTGTACAGCTCCTTGTTCCGGCAGATGCAAAGCGGAGCTCGGCCACAGGTCCGACATGCCGGTGTGATAAGGCAAAAGTACTGACAATCAGAAACTTTGACGGCACAAGGGAATTTGATGAGGCATGGTCGCTGGTGGATGAAAACTTCGTCTACCGGAAAGGGGAGTGGGTATACGCTGACTCTTTTACAGAAGACCGGTGGAAAGACTCCACTCATGGGATCCATTTCTGGATGACGAGAGAGGAGGCAATGGCATACTGAGAAATCTCTTTACGATCAGAGGACTTCGTGCTATAATCAGAGACGAAATGAACAGGCAGAGTAGAAATATGTGCGTTAAGTGCCATTCGGACGGGGAGTTGCCGGTGGACGAAAAGAAATTTCTTGCGGTACATATTTCGCATCCCGCTGCTACACATAGACAGAGACTGATATACCTGCTGTGCGTGGCAAAAGGACTACTGCAAAGGAGGTATATTTTTATGGAAAAATGCAAGAAACTACGAGACATGTTCCGGGAATCAGCCCGTGAACTCAAAGACAGCCATACCATGGTTGTCATAGCGATGCTTCTGGCACTCGCTGTGGTGCTGGGATTTTTTGGAACCGTGCAGGTGACGGACTTTCTGAAGATCGGATTTTCCTTCCTGCCAAATGAACTGGCAGCAATGCTGTTTGGACCGTCTGTGGGCGGTATTGTCGCGGGAACGGCGGATATTCTGAAGTATCTGGTAAAGCCGACGGGAGCCTTTTTCCCGGGATTTACCATCAGTGCCGTGACGGGCGGCATCCTCTATGGAATGGTTCTGTACCGGAAGCCGCTTTCCGTGGGGCGGATTGTATTTGCGAAAGTACTTGTCGCAGTTCTGGTCAACACCTGTCTGAACACGTACTGGCTTACTGTCATGTACGGAAGTTCCTTTGCGGCGCTGCTTCCGGCAAGACTTCTGAAACAGATGGTGATGGTGCCGGTGGAGACGGTGCTGTTTTATCTCGTAGTACGGACATTATCCAGAGCAAAAGTATTTGCATTGATGAAATCAAATTAAAATGGAGAAAAACGGAGGTAGCAATATGAGTTATGCGGATCAGGTATTTGTCAGCATGTGCAGAGACATTATCGATCACGGCACAAGTACAGAAGGAGAAAAGGTGCGGCCAAAGTGGGAAGACGGAACACCTGCCTATACGATCAAGAAGTTTGCGGTTGTAAACCGGTATGATCTTGCGAAAGAATTTCCGGCACTGACCCTTCGGAAAACAGGGATCAAGAGCTGTACCGATGAGATGCTCTGGATCTGGCAGCGCAAATCCAACAACATCCATGACCTGAAACCTCATATCTGGGACAGCTGGGCAGATGAAGACGGATCCATCGGAAAGGCGTACGGATATCAGATGGGAGTGAAACATCAGTATAAGGAAGGAATGATGGATCAGGTAGACCGTGTTATCTATGATCTGAAGCACAATCCGTACAGCAGGCGGATTCTGACCAACATCTATGTTCATCAGGATCTGCATGAAATGAATCTGTATCCGTGTGCATACAGCATGACCTTCAACGTGACGAAGCGTCCGGACAGTGAAAAACTGGTGCTGAACGGAATCCTGAACCAGCGTTCCCAGGACGTGCTGGCGGCAAACAACTGGAATGTCTGTCAGTATGCGGTGCTGATGCATATGATGGCGCAGGTTTGTGACATGCAGGTGGGCGAGTTTGTTCATGTGATCGCGGACGCGCACATTTATGACCGTCACATTCCGCTTGTGGAGGAGCTGATTTCAAGAGAGCAGCACGAAGCGCCTAAATTCTGGCTGAACCCGGATGTAAAAGATTTCTATGACTTTACGCCGGATGACGTCCGTCTGGATGATTATGCGACAGGACCGCAGATTAAAAATATTCCGATTGCGGTATAAAGAAGAGGAGGCACACAGATGAATCTGATTGTGAATGTAGACAAAAACTGGGCTATCGGGAATAAAAACAAGCTGCTTGTCAGCATCCCGGCAGATATGAAGTTTTTCCGGGAGACAACAACAGGAAACGTGGTTGTTATGGGCAGAAAGACACTGGAAAGCTTTCCTGGCGGACAGCCGTTGAAGAACAGAACGAATATCGTCCTTACAAGAGACGCGCATTATCAGGTAAAAGGAGCAGTTGTAGTACACAGTCTGGAGGAACTTCTGGAGGAACTGAAGCAGTATCCGGATGAGAGTATCTATGTGATCGGAGGGGAGAGCGTTTACCGGATGATGCTCCCGTACTGTACCGAGGCTTATGTGACAAAGACGGACCATGCCTATGACGCGGATACATATTTCCCGAATCTGGATGAAGAGGAAGACTGGATCCTGGAAGGAGAGTCTGACGAGCAGACATATTTCGATCTGGAATACATATTTACAAGATACAGAAAAAGAACTACAAAAGACTGATGCCGGAGAAAAAGCTTGACAACAGATATCCCCACCCCGTATAATGTCAATAATTACTTTAACGAGACAGAGAAATGTAGTGAGTGGGAGGAGTACCTCCCGGCCGGATGCAAAGAGAGAAGGCGGGTGGTGGAAGTCTTCGTGACGGCGGGTGGGAACTGGCCCATGAACAGCGGACTGAAAAGGTCTTATCCGATGCAGGAAGTAAGATGTGATTAGGCTCCGACGTTGTTCCAGCGTTATCGGGAAACAGTATGAAAGTACTGGTTGAGTGCAGAGAAATTCTGAAGTTAGGTGGTATCACGGAGTTATTCGCCCTAAGCAAAGGCTTAGGGCGTTTTTTTCTACAGGAAGTCTTTTCGGATGCCCTGGGGAATAAAATTTCCGTACAGATGCAGGGAAGAATAGAGAGCCTTGACAAGGAGAAGGAAAAGGAGGAAACGGCATGAGGAAAATCAGTGGAAACAAGCTTCTTGTAAAAGCATTAAAAGAAGAAGGTGTGGATACGCTCTTTGGTTATCCGGGGGCATGTACGATTGATATCAGCGATGAGCTTTATAAACAGGGAGATATCAAGATCATTCTCCCAAGACACGAGCAGGCACTGGTTCACGAGGCGGATGCTTACGCAAGATCAACGGGCAAGGTCGGGGTCTGCCTTGTAACAAGCGGACCCGGAGCGACGAACCTGGTAACCGGTCTTGCCACGGCAAACTATGACAGTGTGCCGCTTGTATGTTTTACAGGACAGGTGGCGCGGCATCTGATTGGAAATGACGCATTCCAGGAGGTCGACATTGTAGGAATTACAAGAAGCATCACCAAATACGGAGTGACGGTACATAGAAGAGAAGATCTGGGAAGAATTATAAAAGAAGCGTTTTACATCGCAAGAAGCGGGAAACCGGGACCTGTTCTCGTAGATCTTCCGAAAGACGTGATGGGCGAGCTTGGCTCTCCGGAATATCCGTCAGAGGTCAATATCCGCGGCTATAAGCCGAACACCAGCGTTCACATTGGCCAGTTAAAACGCGCGGTCAAGCTGTTAAACCACGCGAAGAGACCGCTGTTTCTTGCAGGAGGCGGAGTGAATATTGCGGAAGCCAATGAAGCCTTTACAAGACTGGTGGAAAAGACGAAAATTCCGGTGGTCACAACGGTAATGGGAAGAGGCGCTGTTCCGACGAATCATCCGTATTATGTGGCAAACCTTGGTATGCACGGAGCCTACGCGGCCAATATGGCGGTGGAAGAGTGCGATGTGCTGTTTTCCATCGGTACAAGATTCAATGACCGGATCACAGGAAAGCTGCACGCGTTTGCGCCGAACGCAAAGATTGTACATATCGATATTGATACGGCGTCCATCTCCAAGAATATCCATGTGGATGTGCCGATTGTAGCGGACGCAAAGGAAGCAATCGAAAAGATGCTGGAGTACGCGGAAGAGAAGGATACAAAAGAGTGGATGGAGAAAATTCAGGGCTGGGAGCAGGAACACCCGCTTCAGATGAAGAAGAGGGGAAATGTCATGCTTCCGCAGGATATTATCGAGGGAATCAATCATGTTTTTGATGAAGGAATCATTGTAACGGATGTAGGACAGCATCAGATGTTCGCGGCACAGTATGCGGAGATTACGCCGAAGAAACGCCTTCTGATGTCGGGAGGACTTGGCACGATGGGATATGGATTCCCGGGAGGAATCGGAGCAAAGATCGGCAATCCGGATAAACCGGTGATCGTTATTTCCGGTGATGGAGGCATGCAGATGAATATTCAGGAATTTGCCACAGCGGTTCTCGAAGAGCTGCCGATTATTATCTGTGTTCTGAATAATACCTACCTTGGAATGGTGCGTCAGTGGCAGAAGCTGTTTTACGGCAAACGCTACGCCATGACCAATCTTCTTGCAGGGGCTGCTCTGCGCCGCGGGGATGAAAAGCTGCCGGAATATACACCGGACTTTGTGAAACTTGCAGAAAGCTACGGGGCAAAGGGAATGCGTGTGGAGAAGAAAGAGGATATCGAGGCGGCACTTCTGGAAGCCTCAAAAGAGACGAAGGTACCGACACTGATCGAATTCATCATCGATCCGGAAGAAGTGGTCTACCCGATGGTGAAGCCAAACGGTACGCTCCATGAGATGCTGATGGACTGCTAGAGAAGGAGGAAATGGAAATGAATGGAATGTTGAAAAAAAGATGGATCTCTCTTTATGTGGAAAATCAGATTGGTGTGCTTTCCAAGATTTCCGGGTTGTTTTCGGCAAAATGCTATAATCTGGAAAGTCTGACGGTGGGACGGACAGAAGACCCGACGATTTCCAGAATGACGATCGAAACGCATTGTGATGAGGAGACTTTTGAACAGATTAAGAAACAGCTGAACCGGATGGTGGAAGTGATCAAGGTCATCGATTTTACGGATCTTTCAGTCTGCATGAAGGAGATCCTGTATGTCAAAGTGAAAAAATGCAGTCTGGAGGAAAAGACAGAGCTTTTCCAGATTGCCGAGACCTTCAAGGCGGAAGTGATCGATTACGGGAAAGACAGTATGCTGCTTGAATTTTTGCAGACGGCCACCAAAAATGATGCGGTTGTCAAGCTTTTGAAAGAAGAATTCCGGGATGTGGAAGTCGTGCGGGGCGGAAGCGTCGGAATTGAAGCAATCAGTATGGCAGAGCGGTAGCAGGAAAATCATACGGATTCAAAAAAAACAGAGCGCACTCTTGAATTTTTTCCAAAACAGTCTTATACTAGAAAAATAAGAAAACAAGATTGGAGTGGATGGAAATGGAAAAGAAAAATTTGGACTGGTCAAATCTGGGTTTCGGGTATATCCAGACCGATAAAAGATATGTTTCCAATTTTAAAGACGGTGCGTGGGACGATGGATGTCTGACATCCGATGCCAGTATCGTACTCAACGAGTGTGCGGGTGTGTTCCAGTATGCACAGACCGTATTTGAAGGATTAAAGGCATACACAACAGAAGACGGAAAGATTGTAACATTCCGTCCGGACTTAAATGCTGAGAGAATGATCGATTCGGCAAAGAGACTGGAAATGCCGGCATTTCCGAAAGAGCGCTTTATCGATGCGGTAACACAGACAGTAAAAGCAAATGCCGCATGGGTACCTCCATTCGGTTCCGGGGCAACCCTTTACATCCGGCCTTATATGTTCGGTTCCAGTCCGGTGATCGGTGTGAGTCCGGCGGCTGAATACCAGTTCCGCATTTTAACCACTCCGGTCGGACCATATTTTAAAGGCGGAGCAAAGCCGATTACGATCAAGGTTTCTGATTTTGACAGAGCGGCACCGCACGGAACCGGCCATATCAAGGCAGGACTGAACTACGCCATGAGCCTTCATGCAATTGTGACAGCACACGAAGAAGGCTATGCGGAAAACATGTATCTCGACGCCGCTACAAGAACAAAGGTAGAGGAGACAGGCGGAGCCAACTTTATCTTTATCACAAAAGATAAAAAAGTTGTAACACCGAAATCATCCTCCATCCTCCCGTCCATTACAAGACGCTCGCTCCTTTACGTGGCAAAAGAGTATCTTGGGCTTGAGACAGAAGAACGGGAAGTGACTCTGGAAGAAGTTCCGGAATTTGCGGAATGCGGACTGTGCGGTACAGCTGCCGTTGTTTCTCCGGTGGGCAAGATTGTAGACCACGGAAGAGAAATCTGTTTTGCAAGCGGCATGGATGAGATGGGACCGGTGACAAAACAGCTCTATGACACATTGACAGGAATCCAGATGGGGCGGATCGAGGCTCCGGAAGGATGGATTCATGTAATTGAATAAGGAAAATGGAACAGATCCTCCGGGCAAGATGTCCGGGGGATTTTGATTTCCCCTTTAAAAAATATGGAAATCATGCTATAATAAGCCGGATTTATAGTCGGCGGGAGATGATCAAATGGATGCATATACAGGATTTGCGGAAGTATACGATACATTTATGGACAATGTCCCATATGCAGAATGGACAGAATATTATGCGGGGATTCTGAAAGAAAACGGAATCCGGGACGGGCTCGTTCTGGATCTTGGATGCGGCACCGGAAGCATGACAGAGCTTCTGGCAGGGCTTGGCTATGACATGATTGGAGTGGATAATTCGGAAGAGATGCTGGAGATTGCTTCGGAGAAGAAAGCGGCTTCCGGACATGATATCCTTTATCTTCTTCAGGATATGAGGGAGTTTGAGCTCTACGGTACGGTCCGCGCAGTCATAAGCGCCTGTGATTCCGTCAATTATATTACGGAGCCCGAAGAGCTGGCAGAGATGTTTGCACTGGTGAACAACTATCTGGATCCGGGCGGACTGTTTTTGTTTGATTTTAATACAGAATATAAATACAGGGAGATCCTGGGGGATACAACGATTGCGGAAAACAGAGACGAGTGCAGTTTTATCTGGGAGAATTTTTATGACCCTCAGGAGCGGATCAACGAGTATGATCTGACGATTTTTGTACGTGAGGGAGAACTGTACAGAAAGTTTGAAGAAACCCATTTTCAGAGAGGCTATACGGTCAGGGAAGTGACGGACTGTCTGAGGAAAGCCGGCATGGAACTTGTTGCGATGTATGACGGCTTTACGAAAGAGCAGCCGGACGAAGAAAGCACCCGCATCTGTGTAGTGGCAAGAGAATGTGGAAAGAACAGAGCCGAATAAAGAAAGAAATGAGGAATCAGTAATGAAAGATTATTTAGTAAGAGCAACCGCGGCGGGCAGCCAGATCCGTGCGTTTGCGGTGACATCGACAGAGATGGTAGAGACAGCACGACAGCACCACAATACAAGCCCTGTTGCGACCGCTGCGCTTGGAAGACTGCTGACAGCCGGAGCCATGATGGGAAGCATGATGAAAAATGATACGGACATCCTGACCATCCAGATCAAATGTGACGGACCGATTCAGGGACTGACGGTGACAGCAGACAGTAAAGCCAATGTCAAAGGATATGTGGAAAATCCGGATGTGATGCTTCCGCCTAAGAACGGCAAGCTGGATGTAGGCGGCGCACTGGGACTTGGCATTTTAAATGTCATCAAAGATATGGGATTGAAAGAGCCGTATGTGGGACAGACGATCCTTCAGACCGGTGAAATCGGAGATGACCTGACTTATTACTTTGCAAATTCCGAACAGGTACCGTCCTCGGTAGGACTGGGAGTTCTGATGGAAAAAGACAATACGGTGAAATGTGCCGGAGGATTTATCGTGCAGGTAATGCCGTTTGTGGAAGAAAAAGTGCTGGAACAGCTGGAGGAAAATATCAGCAACATCCATTCTGTTACTGCGCTTCTGGAACAGGGACATACACCGGAATCTCTGCTTCAGGAAGTATTAAAAGGAATGGATATTGAGATTACTGATACCCTTCCGACACAGTTCTACTGTGACTGTTCTAAGACAAAGATTGAAAAGGCAATTATCAGTATCGGGGAAAAAGAGATCAAAGAGATGATTGATGAAGGAAAAGACATTGAAGTGAAGTGCCATTTCTGTAACACTGCATACAGCTTCAGTGTGGACGAGCTTTCCGCTCTGTTAAAACAGGCAAAGAAAAAATAAAAAGGAAAAGAGGAACGGGGCATGAAACAGGGATTTATCAAAGTGGCGGCGGCTACACCTGATATCCGTGTGGCAGATACGGCATTTAATACAGAAGAAATTATAAAAAAGATGAAAGAGGCAGCGGGAAACGGCGCAAAGATCATTGTCTTTCCGGAGCTTTGCATCACCGGATATACCTGTGGTGATCTGTTTACCCAGGATATTCTTCTGGAACAGGCAAAAGCAGGACTTTGCAGGATTGCCGAAGAAACAAAAGAACTGGAATCGGTTGTTTTTGTCGGATGTCCTCTTGCGGTGGACGGTGAGCTGTACAACACGGCAGCGGCCCTGAATAAGGGAAAGATTCTTGGATTTACAACAAAGACGTTCCTTCCGAATTACGGAGAGTTTTATGAAATGCGTCAGTTCACTCCGGGACCGGAAGAGGTAAGAATGATCCGGTTTGCAGGAGAAGAAATACCATTCGGTCCGCAGATCCTTTTTGAGTCCATGGAGACTGAGGGACTGATCCTGTCAGCGGAGATCTGTGAGGATGTGTGGTCCCCGGTTCCGCCAAGCATCAAGGCGGCGCTGGAAGGAGCTGTGATTCTTGTGAACTGCTCCGCGAGTGATGAGACAATCGGAAAGAACCGTTACCGGGAGGAATTGATCAAAGGACAGTCAGCCAGACTGATTGCGGGATATGTTTACGCCAACGCAGGGGAAGGAGAGTCCACCACGGATGTTGTGTTCGGCGGACACAATCTGATTGCGGAAAACGGGACGATACTGAAAGCTTCCCGGCGGTTTGCGAATGAAACAATCTACAGCGAAATTGATATCAAGCGGCTGCTGTCCGAGCGCCGGAAAAATACGACATTCCGTTCTGCGGCAAAAAAGACACTGCCGGTTGTTCCGTTTTCCGTCAAAGAAGAGGAGACGGCCCTTACAAGAACCTTTTCCCCGGCACCATTCGTTCCGCAGGATGAAAAGGAACGTGCCGAAAGATGCGAAGAGATTCTGTCTATTCAGGCTATGGGGCTGAAAAAAAGACTGGTTCATACAAAGGCTTCCGGAGCAGTAGTCGGCATTTCCGGCGGACTGGACTCCACTTTGGCGCTCCTTGTGACGGCAAAGGCTTTTGATATGATTGGAATTCCAAGATCCCGGATCAAGGCGGTGACCATGCCTTGCTTCGGGACGACAGACCGGACATACAGAAACGCCTGCCAGATGTCATGCAGACTTGGTGCTTCTCTTCTGGAAGTGCCGATCCGGGAAGCGGTGACTGTACATTTCCGCGATATCGGCCATGATCTGAATGACCACAGTGTGACATATGAAAACGGTCAGGCAAGGGAACGGACACAGGTGCTGATGGATCTTGCCAACAAAGACGGAGGACTTGTCATCGGAACGGGGGATATGTCAGAGCTTGCTCTTGGCTGGGCGACGTATAACGGAGACCACATGTCCATGTACGGTGTCAACGCCTCTGTACCGAAAACGCTGGTGCGCCATCTGGTACAGTACTATGCGGACACCTGCGGGGATGAAGAGCTTCAGAAGATTCTGCTGGATGTGCTGGATACACCGGTAAGTCCGGAGCTTCTGCCGCCGGAGGACGGTCAGATTGCGCAGAAGACAGAAGATCTGGTGGGACCGTATGAGCTTCATGATTTTTACCTTTATTATGTGCTGCGTTTTGGATATGAGCCGTCCAAAATTTACCGGATTGCAAAGCATGCATTTAAAAGTGTCTATGATGATGAGACGATTCTGAAATGGCTGAAGAAATTCTACTGGAGATTCTTCTCACAGCAGTTTAAGCGTTCCTGCCTTCCGGATGGACCGAAAGTAGGTACGGTGGCTCTGTCTCCAAGGGGAGACTGGAGGATGCCAAGCGATGCTTCGGCGGCTGTCTGGATTCAGGATCTGGAACGGTTATAAGAGAAAGAGATAAAAGAAAGAGGGCGGATATCTTCCGGACTGTCCGGACATGAATCCGCCCCGGATGTTTCAACCAGAACTGTCTGAAGAGGAATTACAGTTTGATATTTTTGAAAAGATCTCCAAGATTTGTTCCGATCTCTTCGGATTTTGGAAGCTCTACATGCAGTTCTTCTGTCTCTTCTTCTTTTTCTTCGGAAAGAGCTTTGATACTCAGGCTCAGTTTTCCATCTTTGATTCCGATGACTTTGACATTGACACGGTCTCCTGCCTTCAGGACATCGGCCGGTGTTTTGATCCGTTTTTCGCAGATCTGGGATACATGGACAAGTCCGGAGAGGCCATCGTCAAAGCGGACAAACGCGCCGTAGGACTGAATGGATTCCACGGTGCCTTCCATAACACTTCCAACCTGGATCTTTGAGATGCGTTCGGCACGCTCTCTGGCTTCTTCTTCTTTTAAAATCTCACGGGCGGAAAGAATGAGGCGGTGTTCTTCCGGATCTGCCTCAATGACGCGGACGGTGATTTCTTTCAGAAGATAGCTTTCCAGATCTTCGATATAGGAAAGAGAAAGTCTGGATGCCGGGACAAAACCGCGAAGGCCTTCCACCTTGACGATCACGCCGCCGTTGACCACACCTTCTACTTTCAATGTAAGGTTTGTACGGTTGTCCATATAGTTTTGTACGATATGCCATGGATCGGCGATATCAAACTGGTCTTCATAGTCTTTCATGGACTCTGCCTGCGGTTCCAGGGCAGATGTTTTTGTTTCTAATTCTTCGTTCATTGATGATGCACCCCTTTTTGTGTTTTCTCTAGAAAGTATATCATAGATTTTTTGTTAGAGAAAGCAAAGTGAAAGAATATTTTTATGAAAACCGAAAAAACAGTTGGCGCGGAATCAAAAAGATGATACTCTATTTTTATATCAAGTAAAAGATTGGCCGGCACGTACGGCATATGGGAGGAAATGTAAAAAGTATGTCAGATAATCAGAAAGACAGAAAGGTATATGTGGTAGGACATAAAAATCCGGATACGGATTCCATCTGTTCTGCCATTGCATACGCAGAATTAAAAAAGCAGATTACAGGAAAAAATTATGTGGCAAAAAGAGCCGGAGAGGTCTCGGAGGAGACCAGATATGTTCTTGACTATTTTCATGTGGAAGAGCCGGCGCTCCTTCAGAATGTATTTCAGCAGTTAAAAGATGTGGATATCCGGAAGATTGACGGAGTTTCCAGCCAGGCGTCGATCAAAGAGGCCTGGGCGATGATGCGGGAAAACAGTATTCGGACGCTGCCGGTTCTGAATGAGCAGAAGCTGGAAGGAATTATCACGATTGGAGATATTGCCAATTCCTATATGGAGCTCTATGACAGTTATCTGTTGTCCGACGCACGGACACAGTACAGAAGCATTATGAATACACTGGACGGGAAGATCGTCACAGGGAACGAGCATGCATATTTCGTGAAAGGAAAGGTTGTTATCGCAGCCTCCTCTCCGGATATGATGGAGAATTTTATCGATGAAGACGATCTTGTCATCGTTGGAAACAGGTACGAGTCTCAGCTTTGTGCGATAGAAATGGATGCAAGCTGTCTTGTCATCTGCCAGGGAGCGGAGGTATCGAAGACGATCCGGAAGCTGGCATCCGAGCGAGATGTAGTGATTATCAGTACGCCGCATGACACCTTTACGACCGCCCGTCTGATCAATCAAAGTATTCCGGTCAAATATTTTATGACTAAAGAACATTTGAGCACGTTCCATATGAATGATTACCTGGAGGAAGTACGGGATGTCATGTCCAAGAAAAGATACCGTGATTTTCCGGTTATTGACAAAAAGGGACGGTTCACCGGATTTATTTCCAGACGGAGACTGTTAAAGCCGAGGCGCAAACAGGTCGTTCTTGTCGATCATAACGAAAAGACGCAGGCGGTAGACGGAATTGAAGAGGCGGAAATTCTTGAGATCATCGATCACCACAGAATCGGAAATCTGGAGACGATGGGTCCGGTTTATTTTAGAAACCAACCGCTTGGCTGTACTGCGACCATTATCTATCAGATGTATCAGGAAAACCAGATTACTCCGTCCAGAGAGACAGCAGGTCTTCTCTGTGCAGCGATTATTTCCGATACCCTGTTGTTCCAGTCGCCGACCTGCACTCCGATGGATGAAGCGACTGCGAGAACGCTTGCTCAGATTGCGGGAATAAATATCGATGAGTTCGCAAAAGAGATGTTCAAAGCAGGAAGCAATCTTGCGAATAAATCTGTTTCCGAGATCTGTTTCCAGGATTTCAAGGAGTTCCATGTCAATGAGCTGACGTTCGGAGTGGGACAGATCAATTCCATGAGCAGCGAGGAACTGCAGGAGATCCGGGAAAAGGTATGTCCGGAACTGCCGGATGTGCTGAAAGAAAGCGGACTGGATATGGTATTCTTTATGCTTACGAATATTGTAGACCAGTCTACAGAGCTTCTCTGCTGTGGAGGAAGTGCAAGGCAGACCGTGATCGATGCTTTTGAGCTTCCGGAAGATACAGATCAGATCGTATTAAACGGTGTCGTATCCAGAAAGAAACAGTTGATCCCGACACTGGTGAGCGAACTGCAGCAGTAGGAGGGAGTATATGACAGACAAGGTGATTTTTAAACCAGGCAATATGCTGTACCCGCTCCCGGCAGTGATGGTAAGCTGTGCAGGGAAAGACGGAACAGACAATATCCTGACGGTGGCGTGGACGGGAACGGTCTGTTCAGATCCGCCGATGCTCTATATTTCTGTCCGGCCGAACCGGTTTTCCCACCATATGATCGAGGAAACCGGAGAGTTTGTTGTCAACCTTACGACGGAACAACTTGCAAAGGCGGCCGATTACTGCGGTGTGCGTTCCGGAAAAGACGTCGATAAATGGAACGAGATGAAACTCACAAGAAAAAAGACAGAGTCCCTTCAGTATGCGCCTGCAATTGCGGAATGTCCGGTGAATATTGAGTGTAAAGTCAGAGAGATTATACGTCTTGGAACACATGATATGTTTCTGGCGGATGTAACGGGCGTTCAGGTGAGCAGTGAGTACATGAATGAAAATGGAAAGTTCGAGTTGAACAAGACAGGGCTGATTGCCTATTCCCATGGGGAGTATTTAACTCTTGGGAAGCAGCTCGGAACTTTCGGGTTCAGTGTGAAAAAGAAGAAAAAGAAAAAAAGAAAATAAACTTTGCAAAAAAAGGGAAGAACCCGGAGGCTGGAAAAATTTGTTCCAGATTCCGGGTTCTATCTGTATCTCCCGGTGAATAAAGTTACAGGAGAGAAGAATGAGGCGGGCACAGCGTGAAGGAATTCGGAAAACAGTGGAGACTTACAGCGGAGATCATCCTGATTGCGGCAGTCTGCATGGCGGGAATGTGGCAGAACACAAAGAAAACGATCGAAAGCATCAGCGATGTGAAGAAAAAAGAGGAGGAAAAGAGGATTGCCATTACATTTGATGATGGCCCGGACGGTATATCTACTCCTGTACTTCTGGACGGTTTGAAAGAGAGGGGAGTCAGAGCAAGCTTTTTTGTGATCGGTCAGGAGGCGGAGGAACATCCGGATCTGATCCGGAGGATGCAAAAAGAAGGACACCTGATCGGGAATCATACGTACCATCATGTGGAACTGACGAAAGTAGATCAGGAGACGGAAAGAAAGGAGATTGAAAAGACAAATGAAGTAATCGAAAATATCACGGGGGAAACGGTTGCTTTTATCCGGCCTCCGTACGGCTCGTGGAGAGAAGAAACTTTGGAAGAAATCGATCTGATTCCGGTAAAATGGGATATTGATCCTCTTGACTGGTGCACGAAAAGTACCGGGGAAATCGTAAGAAAGGTAGTGACGCAGGCAGAAGAAAATGGTATTATTTTATTACATGACTGTTACGGGACTTCCGTGGAGGCGGGACTTCAGATCATAGATACCCTGCAGGAGGAAGGATACCGGTTTGTGACAGTCGATGAACTGATTATGGATTAAGGAAAGTGAAATAAGATGCTGCATGAATTTTCGAGGACAGAATTATTATTAGGAACAGAAGGAATGGACAGGCTGAGACACTCCTGCGTTACCGTGCTTGGGGTAGGAGGTGTCGGGTCTCACTGTATCGAGGCACTGGCCAGAAGCGGTGTGGGACATTTGATTCTCGTGGACCATGACAAGGTATCTCTGACAAATATCAACAGGCAGTCCATTGCCCTTCACAGTACGGTCGGACAGTATAAAACGAAAGTCATGAAAGCAAAGATTGCCGACATTTCACCGGAGATTCAGGTGATGACTTACGAGGAGTTTGTACTGGAAGAAAATCTGGAACAGGTGTTTGAAATCCGCCCGGATTATATTGTGGATGCTATCGATACCGTGACGGCAAAGCTTGCGGTGGCAGAGTATGCCAAAGAGCATCAGATTCCGCTGATCAGCAGTATGGGAACCGGAAACAAGCTGCATCCGGAGATGTTTGAGATTGATGATATCCGAAATACATCCGTATGCCCGCTGTGCCGCGTGATGCGAAAAGAGCTGAAAAAGAGGAATGTGGAGAGCCTTAAGGTACTGTATTCCAAAGAAAAGCCGGTGGATATTTCCGACCGGGTGACAGAAGAGGAAAAGGGGGCCAGAAGATCGCTTCCGGGCAGTATTTCCTTTGTTCCGCCTGTGGCCGGGCTGATGATCGCCGGAGAAGTGATCCGTAATTTGAGCGGATACCGGGAGGGAGACAGATAGAGATGGATTTATTTGAATATGCAAGGGAAAAACAAAAAGAGACAGAGTCACCGCTTGCGTCAAGGCTCAGGCCGGAGACACTGGAAGAAGTGGCAGGACAGCAGCATATCATCGGAAAGGACAAGCTGCTTTACCGTGCAATCAAGGCGGACAAGCTAAGTTCCGTCATTTTTTACGGCCCGCCGGGGACCGGAAAAACGACGCTTGCCAAAGTCATCGCCAATGCAACAAGCGCAAGATTCTGCCAGATCAACGCGACAGTTGCAGGGAAAAAAGATATGGAAGCGGTGGTGGAAGAGGCAAAAAAGGCAAGGGGAATGTACCAGCAGAAGACGATTCTGTTTATCGATGAGATCCACCGGTTTAACAAAGGACAGCAGGATTACCTCCTGCCGTTTGTGGAGGATGGTACGGTGATTCTGATCGGGGCGACGACGGAGAACCCGTATTTTGAAGTGAACCGGGCGCTGATTTCCCGGTCTACAGTCTTTGAATTAAAGCCACTGTCCAAAGAGGATGTGGAAGGCCTGATTCACCGGGCCGTTTATGATGAGAAGAAGGGAATGGGAAGCTATCACGCCAAGATCGATCCGGATGCCAGCGCATTTCTGGCAGATATGTCGGGCGGCGATGCCAGACTGGCGCTCAATGCGGTGGAGCTTGCCGTGCTGACAACCGAAAGAAGCAGTGACGGGTTCATTCATCTGACACTGGATGTTGTATCTGAGTGCATCCAGAAAAGAGTAGTACGTTACGATAAAGACGGGGACAACCATTATGATACCATTTCCGCCTTTATCAAAAGTATGCGTGGATCTGATCCGGATGCTGCGGTGTACTACCTGGCAAAGATGCTTTATGCCGGAGAGGATATCCGGTTTATTGCCCGCAGAATCATGATCTGTGCATCGGAAGATGTGGGAAATGCAGATCCGATGGCTCTTACCGTGGCAGTGTCGGCGGCTCAGGCAGTGGAGCGGATCGGGATGCCGGAGGCACAGATTATTCTGTCCCAGGCCGTGCTTTACGTGGCATCTGCTCCGAAGAGCAACTCTGCAGTGCGGGCGGTTTCCGAGGCAATGGAAAGTGTGAAAAGCAAAAAGACAACGGTTCCTGCGCATCTTCAGGATGCCCATTATGGAGGGCACGAGCAGCTGGGACATGGAATCGGTTACCGGTACGCACACGATTATCCGAACCACTACGTTGACCAGCAGTATCTTCCGGATGAAATCAAGGAAAGTGTATTCTACCATCCGGGAGATCTGGGAAAAGAAAAAGAATTAAAAGACTGGCTTTCCTATATCAGGAAACAGTAAAGAAGCGGATGTCCTCATCCGGAATATTATATGCAAAAAAGAACCCCGCGAGAATTCTGGAGCTGCAAACCGGAATCTCACGGGGGTTATTCTTTTCAATACAAATTACAGCAGATGTGTCATAATGTAGGCGTAGATTTCCTGATTCTTTGCGGCCCAGTTCGCCGCCATGGTTTCAGCCTCCTCGTGAGAAGGGACCGTAACTGTCAGATCGATCAGAGGCATGGAGTGTTCGATCACCTGGCAGTGTACGGAGAATTCTCCATTTGTGTTCCGATAGTAATCGGATTTCACAGACACTTCATTTTTCAGCGAAAATTTCTTCTCGATAAAAAAGTCTTCAATATCCTTTTTAATTGCGTCTGAAATTTTATTCTCGAAAAAGCAGATTGATTCGGCTCCTTCCTCGGTCAGATGGTACATCGTACGGTTGTGTGTTGTCTCCTCCCGGATCAGACCGGACTCGGTAAGTTCGGAGAGCGCTTTTTGGAGGGTAAAGTAAGTCGTATACCCTTTTCCAAGAACAAAATCGGAAATCTGAGCGTTTGCAAGAGGAAAATCCACCTTGCTGAGCATGTACAAAATGATCAGTTTATAGAGTGTGAATGTTTCTGCCATAGTGCATACTCCTTTCTAAAGAGCGTGATAGTGTTTGCCCTGCCAGATATTTCTTTCCCTGAAAGATTTTTCCATCTGATTGAGAACCAGCCGCTTGTTTCCGGTCCAGAGGGGAGCGGCAAGCAACGATTTCGGACCGTCCCCGGTCAGACGGTGGATAACAATATCAGGTCTGAGACAGCACAGGCAGGTCCCCAGAAATTCCAGATATTCTTCCATGGTTGGAAGAAAAAATGGGTGCTCCAGATAATAGTCGTACAGATCGGTATCCTTGAGTACGTGGAGCAGCTGAAGCTTGATCCCCTGGATATCCTGTCTGTTCAGATACTCTATTGTTTCCAGCATATCAGCCTCGGATTCACCGGGCAGATATAAAATCGTATGGACGATCACAGAAAGACCAAGGGCACGGAGTTTTTTCAACGCCTCCTCAAAAACCGGAAGAGGATAACCTCTCCGGATAAACTCGGCTGTGGATTCATGAATCGTCTGAAGGCCAAGCTCAATCCAGACCGGTTTGATCAGGGAGAGCCGCTCCAGGAGGTCAAGAATTTCCGCAGAGAGACAGTCCGGACGGGTAGCAATGGAAAGCACCTTCACCTCCGGATCTGTCAAAGCCTGGGTAAATGCCTTTTCCAGAACTTCCAAAGGGCCGTATGTATTCGTGTAGGCCTGAAAATAAGCAATATAAGAATGTCCCGAGTATTTGGATTTCTTTTTTTCTTTTTCCACCCGGAGCTGTTCCGGGATGGAAAGAGAAACGTCCGCCGCGAAATCACCGCTGCCTCCACGGCTGCAGAAGATACAGCCACGTGTTCCGCAGGTGCCGTCACGGTTCGGACAGGTACAGCCGGCATTCAGGGACAGTTTGTACAGTTTTTCATGGAAAGTCTCTTTGATATAATAATCCAGCGAATTATACCGCTTTTCGCCCCAGCGTACAGTCGCGTCCATCTTACGGAATCAGAGCCTTGATGGCTTCGCTCACGGCATCGGCTACACGAGGATCAAATGCTTCCGGAAGAATGCTGGTTTCGCTCAGTTCCTCCTCCGGAACAAGAGAGGCGATGGCATTGGCAGCAGCCAGCTTCATCTCTTCCGTGATCTGGGAGGCACGTCCTTCGAGGGCACCCCGGAAGATGCCAGGAAAGGCAATTACGTTATTGACCTGATTCGGGAAGTCACTCCGTCCGGTTCCGACAACCTTTGCCCCGGCTTCCTTTGCAAGATCCGGCATGATTTCCGGTACCGGATTTGCCATGGCAAAGAGGATGGAATCCTGATTCATGGATGCCACCATCTCCCTGGTGACGATATTCGGGGCGGAGACACCGATGAAAATGTCCGCACCTTTTAACGCATCCGCAAGGGTACCGTGGATCTGATCCGGATTCGTCAGTTCGGCCATCCGTTTCTGCATCCAGTTCAGATGCTCGGAATCCCGGCAGATCGTTCCATTGATATCACACATGGTGATGTGGGAAAATCCATAGGTCAGGAGGAGCTTTGTGATAGCAACTCCGGCGGAACCTGCACCGTTTACGACAACGCGGCAGGATTCCTTTGATTTTCCGACAACCTTCAGCGCATTGATGACGCCTGCAAGAACGACAATGGCAGTGCCGTGCTGGTCATCATGGAAGACCGGAATGTCCAGAAGCTCTTTTAACCGTTCTTCGATCTCGAAACATCTCGGGGCGGAGATGTCTTCCAGATTGATGCCTCCGAAGGCAGGGGCAATATTCACTACGGTACGGATAATCTCTTCTGTATCCTGTGTATCCAGACAGATCGGAACTGCATTGACCTGTCCGAATTCTTTAAACAGAACCGCTTTTCCCTCCATGACAGGCATTGCGGCACGGGCTCCGATATTGCCAAGACCAAGAACCGCGCTTCCATCGGAGACAACGGCAACCGTATTTGCCTTCATGGTGTATTTGTACACGGCTTCAGGATCTTTGGCGATTACTTTGCAAGGTTCCGCAACTCCGGGCGTATATGCGACCGCCAGGTCCTCCCTTGAACGGACATGGGCCTTTGCCGTCGTTTCGATCTTTCCGTTCCAGATTTCATGCATTTTCAGTGCTTTTTCCAATGTATTGTTTTCTGCCATACTATTCACCTTTTCTTCTCTATTATAATATACACTTCTTCAATCATACCATTCTTAAAACAGGGGCGCAATTAAATTTTGGAAAAAACACTTTTCATTTTGAAAATTGTGATGTATACTTTACGTATTAAGTCAGTCAGGTCGAGTCAGACTATTTTTTCCCATGAGACCAGAATAGAAAGGAAAATAGAATATGATGGATATGAAAGAAAAATACGAAACGCTTTCACTGGCAGTACTGAAAGATGTGGCGAAAGCAAGGGGGCTGAAAGGAACATCCGCGTTAAAAAAATCGGATCTGATTGAACGCCTTCTTGAAGAAGATAGAAAAACACAGAAGACAGAGGAAACAGAACCTGTAAGAGAAAACAGGCATGATCATGAGCACGTCCAGAGAGAAGACGTAAGAGGGGAAAAGGGTGCCGGACTGGAACTGTCTGACCTGGACAGCGGTATGACGGCCCATGGAATCCTGGAAGTACTCCCGGACGGATACGGATTTATCCGCTGTGAGAACTATCTTCCGGGAGAGAATGATGTTTATGTTTCCCCGTCCCAGATCCGGAAATTCGGACTCAAGACAGGGGATATCGTTTCCGGAAATACGAGAATCAAGACACAGTCTGAAAAATTCAGTGCGCTGTTATTTGTAACGAAGATCAACGGACTTCCACCTGCGGTTGCAGTGAAACGGAAAAACTTTGAAGACATGACACCGATTTTTCCAAATGAGCGTCTGAGACTCGAAAATGAGAGAAGCAGCACGGCAATGAGAATTGTAGACCTGCTCTCGCCAATAGGAAAAGGGCAGAGAGGGATGATTGTATCTCCTCCGAAAGCAGGTAAGACGACACTGTTAAAAGAAGTGGCTCTCTCCGTTCTGAGAAACAACCCAGAGATGCATCTGCTTGTTCTTCTGATCGATGAACGTCCGGAAGAAGTAACCGATATTAAGGAAACAATCCGCGGGAAAAATGTGGAAGTCATCTATTCTACCTTCGATGAGCTCCCGGATCACCATAAGAGAGTGTCCGAAATGCTGATTGAGCGTGCAAAACGTCTTGTTGAGCATAAAAAAGATGTTATCATTCTGCTTGACAGTATTACCAGACTTGCAAGAGCCTACAACCTTGTTGTACCTCCGAGCGGACGTACCCTTTCCGGTGGTCTGGATCCGGCGGCCCTGCATATGCCGAAACGCTTTTTCGGAGCCGCAAGAAACATGCGGGAGGGCGGAAGCCTTACCATTCTTGCCACTGCACTTGTAGATACCGGAAGTAAGATGGACGATGTCATTTACGAGGAATTCAAAGGAACCGGAAACATGGAGCTTGTCCTTGACCGGAAACTTTCAGAAAAGAGAATGTTCCCGGCGATTGACATTCCAAAATCCGGGACAAGGCGGGAGGATCTTCTCCTTACTCCGGATGAGCAGGAAGCGGTTTACATTATGCGCCGCGCTCTCAATGGAATGAAGTCCGATGAGGCGGTTGATACGATTCTGAATCTGTTCAACCGGTCGAAGCATAATTCAGAGCTCGTACAGACTGTCAAAAAAATGAAGTTTATTTAAAAAGAGGGTTGCAAAACAAAAACAGGTATGATACAATAAACCCGCTGTTTAGAAGACGATTAGTCGCAGAGAAATCTGTGTGAGACGAATAAAAGCAAGAAGAGGTGAAAATCATGAAAGAAGGAATCCATCCAGCATATCATCAGGCAACTGTAACATGCAACTGTGGGAATACATTTGTAACAGGATCCACAAAGGAAGATATCCATGTTGAAATCTGCTCCAAATGTCATCCATTCTACACAGGACAGCAGAAAGCAACTCAGGCTCGTGGCCGTGTTGACAAGTTTAACAAGAAATACGGAATCGAAAGCAAATAAGATTCAGAAGTACAGGGCTGAGGTTTTCATATCTCAGCTCTTTTTCGTTACTTTAGAAAACTGTTATTTAGCAGAGAAGGAGTTTCAATGAAGTCATCAAATGTAGGAGGACAGGCGGTTCTGGAAGGCGTGATGATGAAACACAAAGACCGGTACGCCGTGGCGGTAAGGAAGCCGGACGGGACGGTTGTTGTGGAGCAGGATGATTACAAAAGCATCGTCGGTTCCCACCAGAAGCTGCTTAAAACACCATTTATCCGCGGAATCTTCAATTTTATCGATTCAATGATTCTGGGTATGAAGACGCTGACGTGGTCAGCCGGCTTTGAGGAAGAAGAGGAGGTGCTGACGGAAAAGGAGGCCAGGAAAAGGGAGAAACTGGATCAGGTGATCAACGGGGTCGTCATGGCGGTTTCTTTCCTGATTGCCATCGCAATTTTTATGGTTCTTCCGTATTTTCTGTCAGATCTGTTCAAGACGGTCATTCCGTCCTATGTTATCCGGACGATTCTCGAAGGCGTGATCCGGATTCTGATTTTTGTCGGCTATATCTGGCTGATCTCCAGGATGGAGGATATCCGGCGTCTGTACCAGTATCATGGTGCCGAGCATAAATGTATCAACTGTATCGAGCATGGACTGCCGCTTACAGTAGACAATGTCAGAATCAGTTCCAAAGAGCATAAACGGTGCGGGACGAGTTTCCTCATGTTTGTTATGATTGTGGGAATTGTCCTTCTGTTTTTTGTCCAGACGGAGTCTCATATTCTGCGGGTTGTAATCCGGATCGCGCTGCTTCCGGTCATTGCGGGAATTTCCTATGAGATTATCCGGCTGGCTGGAAACAGTGATAACGTGGTAGTTAACCTGTTAAGCAGACCGGGGCTGATGCTTCAGGGGCTGACGACAAAGGAACCGGACGACAGTATGATTGAGGTTGCGATTGCTTCTGTGGAAGCGGTCTTTGACTGGAAGGCGTACCTTGCAGAAAATTTTCCGGTCCGTGAAGAATCCGGCAGAAAAGAGGAGGCCGTATGACATTCCGGGAAGCACTGAACTGGGGAAAAGAAAAGCTTCAGCATGCAGGGATTCCGGAATATGATCTGGATGCCTGGCTTTTGCTGGAGCATGTGTCCGGCCTTTCCAGAGCCATGTATTTTGTGAGAGACAGAGAAGAGATGGAAGAATCGTGCCGGGAGCAGTACGAGGAGGCCATAAGAAAGCGCGAAAGCCGCGTCCCGCTCCAGCACATCACCGGGGTGCAGGAATTTATGGGATATGAATTCCACGTCAATGAGCATGTGCTCATTCCCCGGCAGGATACGGAGATCCTTGTAGAGGAGGCAGACCGGGCGGCAGATGATACAGGCGCGAAGCGGATTCTGGATGTCTGCACCGGATCGGGCTGCATCCTGTTAAGCCTTTTAAAAATGAATGAAAACCGGACCGGAACCGGATCCGATCTTTCGGAACCGGCCCTTAAGATGGCGGAAGAGAACCGCAGACTGCTTGAGATTCCGGAAGAACGGGCCGCATTTGTGCAAAGCGATCTGTTTGAAAGAATTGAGGGGACATACGATATGATCGTTTCCAATCCCCCCTACATCAGGACGGAAGAGATCCGGAAGCTCCAGGAGGAGGTCCGGCTCCATGACCCCTACGGGGCACTGGACGGCAAAGAAGACGGGCTGTATTTTTACCGCCGCATCATTTCAGAGGCGGGCGGTTATTTTGAACATCAGGGGACGTTGCTTTTTGAAATCGGATACGATCAGGCGGAGGATGTCAAAAGGCTGATGGAAGAGGCCGGCTACAGTCAGATCTATGTAAAAAAGGATCTGGCAGGGCTTGACCGTGTAGTAGGCGGCGTGTACAATAAAGCAAGAGAAAATGAGGAGGAATTAACAAATGTTTGATAAACTGGACGATTTGCTGATTCGTTTTGAAGAGATTATGGGAGAGCTTCAGGAACCGGACGTTGTCAATGATCAGACGCGGTTCCGCAGTCTGATGAAAGAGCAGAACGATCTGGCTCCGATTGTGGAAGCATATAAAGAATACAAAAAATGTAACGAGACAATCGAGGACAGCCTTGCCATGCTGGAGGAAGAGTCGGATGAAGAGATGCGGGAGCTTCTGAAAGAAGAGCTTGCCGATGCCAGAAAACGTGTGGAAGAGCTGGAGCATGAACTCAAGATCCTGCTTCTCCCGAAAGACCCGAATGATGACAAGAACGTTATCGTCGAGATCCGTGCCGGCGCCGGCGGAGACGAGGCTGCGCTGTTCGCGGCAGAGATCTACCGGATGTATATTCACTATGCAGAACGGAGAAGATGGAAATGTGAGATGATTTCACTCAATGAGAATGGAATCGGCGGATTTAAGGAGGCAGTCTTTATGATCTCCGGACAGGGTGCATATTCCAGATTGAAATATGAAAGCGGGGTACACCGTGTGCAGCGTGTGCCTGAAACGGAAAGCGGAGGCAGAATTCATACATCCACCATCACGGTTGCTATCATGCCGGAGGCGGAGGAAGTAGATGTTCATATCGATATGAACGACTGTAAATTCGACGTATTCCGTGCTTCCGGAAACGGTGGACAGTGTGTCAATACGACAGACTCTGCTGTACGTCTGACCCATATCCCGACAGGTATCGTAATCTCCTGTCAGGATGAGAAGTCCCAGCTGAAGAACAAAGATAAAGCGCTCAAGGTTCTGCGTGCAAGACTTTACGAGTTGGAGCAGGCAAAGCAGCATGACGCTGAGGCTGAGGCAAGAAGAAGCCAGGTAGGAACAGGAGACCGTTCCGAGAAGATCCGGACATACAACTTCCCGCAGGGACGTGTGACAGATCACCGGATCAAGCTGACACTTCACAAACTGGATACCGTGTTAAACGGAGATCTGGATGAAATCATTGATTCGCTGATTGCGGCCGATCAGGCGGCAAAACTTGCGAACATGCAGGAAAACTAACTGACAGACAGGATGCCCTATATCGGTATGGCACCGGATGTAGGGCTTTTGTATTCGTGGAAAAGAAGAAGGTATAATACAGTATGGATGAATGGAAATTTAACCGTGTCCAGCTAAAGGATCAGGAACTGATTAAGGAATATTTTCGGAAATACCCGTCAAGAAGCTGTGACAGAACATTTTTTGGAGTTATGCTTTGGGGAAGACATTATAATCTGGATTTTGCCTTTACAGGAAAAGCTATTCTGTTCCGGGAAAAGACAGAGAGCGGGTACGGTTTTGCATGGCCCGCAGGACCGGATGAGGAAATCCGGGAACTGATCCCGCAGATGGAGAAACACTGCGAGGAGCAGGGAGGAGAGTTTCATATGTACGGACTTTCCGAGGCACAGTTTGCCCTTGTCGACAGCTGGTATCCGGGAAAGTACCAGATTGAATATGACAGGGATGCGGCGGATTATATTTATGAGTCGGAAAAGCTTTGTACCCTGTCGGGGAAAAAGCTTCACGGTAAACGGAACCACATCAATAAGTTCAAGGCCACGTATGAGGACTGGGCATATGAGCCGCTCACAAAGGACAATCTGGAAGAATGCTTTCAGATGGCTCTGAAATGGAGAAACGAAAACGGATGTGACGAAGATGAAGAGAAAAACTGCGAGATGTGTGTAACGCTCAATTCTCTGAGACTGTTTCAGGAGCTGCATCTCAAAGGTGGAATTCTTCGTGTAAACGGTAAGATTGTCGCATTTACCGTCGGGGAACCGGTAAGTGATGACACGGTTGTTGTCCACATTGAAAAGGCATTTGCCGATGTGCCGGGTGCATATACAATGATCAACCAGCAGTTTGTGGAACATGAATGTATGGGATACCGCTATGTCAACAGAGAGGATGATGCCGGACAGGAGGGGCTTAGAAAAGCAAAGCTTTCCTATAAGCCGGCAATGCTGCTTGAAAAAGGAGTTTTATCAAAAGTACAGGAGGTATCAGAATGATTGCAGAGAAGATGAAAGGGATGGTGGCGAACAGTTCCGCGATCCGTGCGATGTTTGAGGAAGGAAACCGGCTTGCCGGGATTTACGGGGCAGAAAATGTCTATGACTTCAGTCTTGGAAATCCGAATATTCCGGCTCCGGAAGCGTTGACAAACGCTATGATGGATGTGCTGAAAGAGGAGGATCCGGTTGTGCTGCACGGATATACGAACAGCAATGCAGGGTATGCGGACGTCAGAGAGGCTGTTGCACAGAATCTGAACGAGCGTTTCGGAACTTCCTTTGAAGGAAAGAATATTACGATGACAGTAGGAGCGGCAGGCGGCCTGAATGTCATTCTGAAAACACTGATCAATCCGGGAGATGAAGTGATTGTCTTTGCGCCGTATTTTGGAGAATACAGAAGCTATGTCAACAATTTTGACGGAGTGCTTGTGGAGATCTCCCCTGATACGGAGACATTCCAGCCAAAACTTGACGAGTTTGCCCGGAAGATCACGCCGAAGACCAAAGCGGTGATCGTCAACAATCCGAACAACCCGACCGGTGTCGTATATTCCGAGGAGACAGTAAAGAAGATGGCTTCCGTTATGGAGGAAAAGCAGAAGGAATACGGAACGGATATTTATCTGATTTCCGACGAGCCGTACCGTGAGCTTGTGTACGGGGATGCCGAAGTTCCATTCCTGACAAAGTATTACGACAATACGATTGTAGGTTATTCATTCAGTAAGTCCCTTTCTCTTCCGGGAGAGCGGATCGGATACCTTGTGATTCCGGATGAAGTGACAGACAGCGCGGATGTGATTTCCGCTGCCAACGTAGCAACCCGGATTCTTGGATTTGTCAATGCACCGACACTCCAGCAGAAAGCAG
This sequence comes from Sellimonas catena, assembly GCF_027924685.1. Classification (NCBI taxonomy): domain Bacteria; kingdom Bacillati; phylum Bacillota; class Clostridia; order Lachnospirales; family Lachnospiraceae; genus Sellimonas; species Sellimonas catena. Next base: position 16,573 of record NZ_BSBO01000019.1, on the reverse strand, counting down.
TGGCAAGATGCCTGAATGAGAAGGCGGACATTGCTTTTTATGATAAGAACAGAGAGACCCTGTACGAAGGGTTAAAGAAGGCGGGATTTTCCTGCATTAAACCGGAAGGAGCATTCTATCTGTTTGTCAAGTCTCCGGTGGAAGATGAAAAGGAATTCTGCAGCAGAGCGAAAAAATACAATATTCTGATGGTGCCGGGAAGCTCCTTTGGATGTCCGGGCTATGTCAGACTTGCATACTGTGTCGCATACGACACGATTGTACGTGCGCTCCCGAAATTTGAAGAACTTGCGGCCGAGTACCGCGGACAGGAGTAGACGCGTATGAGACTGGAAGAAAATATCCGCCGGGTGACTCCTTATGTTCCGGGAGAGCAGCCGCAGCAGAAAGTAATCAAACTGAATACCAATGAAAATCCGTATCCGCCTGCGCCGGGAGTGGAGCGGGCACTAAAGGAGATGGATGACGGAAGACTCCGTCTGTATCCGGATCCGGAAATCCGCATGCTGACAGAGAGCCTGGCCGAATACTGCCAGGTGAAACCGGAACAGATTTTTGTAGGAGTGGGATCAGATGACGTACTGTCAATGAGCTTTCTTACCTTTTTTAATTCCGGAAAGCCGATTCTGTTTCCGGATATTACCTATTCCTTTTATAAGGTGTGGGCAGAACTCTACCGGATCCCGTATGAATGCTGTCCGCTGGATGAGAAGATGCACCTCAGAAAAGAGGACTACTGTAAGGAAAACGGAGGCATCATTTTCCCGAATCCGAATGCGCCGACGGGAATTTATGAGAGTCTGGATGTGATTGAGGAGATTTTAAAGCAGAATCCGGACGTGATCGTCATTGTGGATGAGGCGTATATCGATTTTGCAGGAAAGCCGTCCGCCATTTCCCTGATTGACCGGTATGACAATCTTCTGGTGACACAAACCTTTTCCAAGTCCAGATCCATGGCAGGAATGCGGATCGGATTTGCGGCAGGGAACGAACGGCTTATTCGCTGGCTCCAGGATGTGAAGTATTCTTTCAATTCCTATACTATGTCCTATCCGGCCATTGTCTGCGGGACGGAAGCGGTAAAAGATACGGAGTACTTCCGGAAGACGACGGAAAAGATTGTCGCCACAAGAGAATGGAGCAAAGAGAAACTGGCGGATCTGGGATTTGAATTTCCGGATTCCAGTACAAACTTTATTTTTGCAAAACATCCGAAGTATGATGGAGAAAAACTGTTTCAGGCTTTAAAGGAACGGCAGATTTATGTCAGACACTGGAAACAGCCTGAGATCGCGCAGTATTTACGAATCACTGTCGGAACAGATGAGGAAATGAATCAGTTTTTTGACACGTTGGAAGAGATTATGAAAGAATAAGTCAGGAAAAGGAGGAATTAAAAATTCCTCCTTTCCTGATTTCTGAAATATTGTGTATGGATGATCATTGCCTGTCCCTCAAAGCCAGGAGGTTTGCATATTCCAGCAGATCCTGCTTTGACTTCGGGGAGAGAGACATGAAAACAGTTTTGAGCCGATACTGAATAATCCGTTCGTTTATGGCAGGCCCGGACGAAGAAACTTCGACCGGATGCGACTCCTTGCCGGAAATGAGATAATCGGTACTGACATGAAAAAACTGCGCAATCATATACAGTTTGTCATAGTCTGGCTGTCGGTTTTTGGTCTCGTATCCGGCGATGGTTGATCGGGATACCTGAAGGTATTGTGCTAGTTGGTCCTGAGTTACGTCTGCGTTTCTGCGCAGTAATTTTAGTCTTTCTGAAAACCCCATATATTGCCTCCTATCTTTAGTGTGGCTACATTTTAGCAATAGAAACGTGGGGAAAACAGGAAGTATGGCGGAAAGGAACACAGGTGGAGCAATATGTGTCGAAAAGCATCAAAAGGAGCCGGAGACGAATCCCGTGTTGACAGGTATGAATAAAAATTTTATAATTTACTTAGAATAAAAGAAGAAAAATATGGAGGTAATCCGGATGTTAATTGCCAAAAATGATGAAAAAGAGAGAAGTTTCCTGTTTCGGATTGTAATCTGGACAGCGTCTGTTCTCATCATTGCGGTTGCAGCGTACTTCCTGATCCGGTCATTTGCAAGAAATCCGATTGCTGGGACATGGGAATATCAGGATGACAATATTACAATGACCATTCAAAGTGATGATAAAGTTAAACTTCAGTTTGATAATCTGCAGGATGTTCCGGAACTTGCGGTGACAATGGACTGTCAGGTGGATAAAACGGAAAAGACGCTGGTGATCGGCGGACTGCAGCAAAGTGAGATTGACAGAATCCTGGAGCAGTATGATGGACAGTTGACCCAGAGTGCTCTGGATACAGCGCTTTCCATGTTTACGACATCGTTTGACTACAGCATGGAACGGCAGACGTTGACGCTTACGGACCGCGAATACGGTGAACAGATGATATTTGATAAAAAATAGAACTTTCCCCTCTATACAGGAAAACGGATATGACGTGTGACTTGGGTAGAGGGGGATTTTATTCATGTAGAGGAGGAAGAGTATGCTGCGCACACAGACAAAAGTAATTCAGATAGGAAATGTAAAGATCGGAGGCAGTTATCCGGTTGCCATCCAGTCTATGACAAACACAAAAACAGAAGATGTAGAAGCAACGGTAAAGCAGATCCTGGCTCTTGAGCGGGCAGGCTGCGAGATTATCCGGTGTGCCGTTCCGACAATGGAGGCTGCAGAAGCACTCAGAGAGATCAAACGCAGAATTCATATCCCGCTTGTGGCGGATATCCACTTTGACTACCGGCTTGCCATTGCGGCCATTGAAAACGGAGCGGACAAGATCCGTATTAACCCGGGAAATATCGGGGATCAGGACCGTGTGAGAAAAGTAGTGGAGAAGGCCAAAGAATACAAGGTTCCGATCAGGGTAGGAGTCAACAGCGGCTCTCTGGAAAAGAATCTTGTGGAAAAATATGATGGCGTGACGGCCGAAGGACTGGTGGAAAGCGCGCTGGATAAAGTGCGTATGATTGAAAAAATGGGATACAACAATCTGGTTGTCAGTATTAAGGCATCTGATGTCATGATGTGTGTCAAAGCGCATGAACTACTTGCTCCGCAGTGTCCGTATCCGCTTCACGTCGGTATTACGGAAGCAGGGACTATCCTTTCCGGCAATATCAAATCTTCCATCGGGCTTGGAATCATTCTTTATCAGGGAATCGGAAATACCATCCGCGTCTCTCTGACGGGAGACCCGCTGGAAGAAGTCAAATCCGCAAAGCTGATTTTAAGGACATTGGGGCTGAAAAAGGGCGGCATCGAGGTCGTTTCCTGTCCGACCTGCGGCAGAACCAGAATTGACCTGATCGGCCTTGCAAACCAGGTGGAAGACATGGTGCAGGATATCCCGCTTGACGATGTGAAAGTGGCAGTCATGGGCTGTGTTGTCAATGGACCTGGTGAGGCGAAGGAAGCCGATATCGGGATTGCCGGAGGCGTCGGAGAAGGACTCCTGATTAAAAAGGGAGAGATTGTAAAAAAACTCAAAGAAGAAGAACTCCTCCCGGCCCTTAGGGAAGAGCTTCTGAACTGGAAAAAAGATTGAGGACGTATGACATATGGGAAAAGACTTTTTTGAAGTGTTTCCGACTCTGAACCTTTCGGAGGAGACAAAATTTCTGCTGAAAGATGTCAGGGTTACGAAAGTTTCAACGAATTCAACAAGAGATTTTATCCGGATTTATCTGTTTTCCACCCATCTTCTGCAGAAAAAGAAGATTTATGAACTGGAATATGCTATCAAGCACCAGTTGTTTGACCGGACGATGATCCAGGTGGAGATTCTGGAGAGCTATCAGCTGTCAGAGCAGTATACGCCGGAAAACCTGATGCACGAGTATTATGACAGTATCCTTCTGGAGCTGGAGCAGAGAAGCGCCGTTGAGAGAAGCATGTTTGAGCATGCGGACTATGATTTCGAGGACAGCGTTCTGAATCTGAAGCTTCAGAATTCTATCGTGGCAGAAGGAAAGAAGGAGGCGATTGTAAGCCTCCTTTCCGAAGTGTTTAATGACCGTTTTCATGTGCCTCTTTCCATTAAAGTCGGCTATCAACCGCCGAAAAAAAAGAGCGCGCTTGAGTTTAACGAACTTCAGCTTCAGGCAGAAGTGGATGAAATTATTGAGAGAAACGAGGCACTCCGCAAGGAGAAACGGAAAAATACGGAAGAGGCGGATGCCGGAGAAAACGGGACAAAAGAAGAGAAAACAAAATCTGCTCCAAAGACATTGAAAGAAAAGCGGTTTGGAAAAGAGATGAAGAAACCGTTTGTCAGACGTGATTTCAGAAAATCGGATGATCCGAACATGATTTACGGACGTGACTTCGATGATCCTCCGATCGAACTCTCCCAGGTGTTGGGTGAGATGGGCGAGATCACTATCCGGGGAAAGGTCATCAGCTTTGATACGAGAGAGATCCGGAATGAAAAGACGATCCTCATGTTTGCCATCACCGATTTTACAGATACGATCGTTGTCAAGATGTTTGCCAGAAACGACCAGCTCCCGGACCTGCTTGGCGACATTAAAAAGGGTGCATTCCTGAAAGTAAAGGGGATTACCACGATCGACAAATTTGATGGGGAGCTGACCATCGGTTCTGTGAGCGGAATCCGGAAAATCAGTGACTTCACCGTGCAGAGAAAGGATCTCTATCCGGAAAAGCGTGTAGAGCTGCACTGTCATACGAAAATGAGCGATATGGACGGGGTATCGGAAGTCAAAGATATTGTAAAGCGTGCGCATGACTGGGGACACAAAGCGATTGCCATTACGGACCACGGTGTCGTTCAGGCATTCCCGGATGCCAACCACTATATCGAATCTCTGGATAAAGACGATCCGTTTAAAATTATTTACGGCGTGGAGGCGTATCTGGTGGATGATCTGACGGAGATTGCCCAGGGGGCGAAGGACCAGACTCTTCAGGATACATATGTGGTATTTGACCTGGAGACGACCGGATTCAGCCCGATTCAGGATAAGATTATCGAGATCGGAGCGGTCAAGGTGGAACATGGAGCGATCACAGAACGTTTCAGTACTTTCGTCAATCCGAAGATTCCGATTCCGTTTAAGATCACGGATCTGACCGGTATTACCGATGACATGGTGATGGATGCCGAGCCTGTCGAGGAAGTCCTTCCAAAATTTCTGGACTTTGTGGGAGATGCGGTTCTGGTAGCCCACAATGCAGGATTTGATGTCAGTTTTATTGAGCAGAACTGTAGATATCAGGAGATCGAGAAGGAATTTATATCGGTGGATACGGTGGCCCTCGCCCGGGTGCTCCTTCCGACTCTTTCCAAGTATAAGCTGAATGTTGTGGCAAAGGCACTGAACATTTCGCTGGAAAATCATCACCGGGCCGTGGATGATGCCCAGGCGACGGCCGAGATTTTTGTCCGGTTTGTCGAAATGCTGAAAGACAGGGAAATTTTTACATTGAAAGAGCTGAATCACTTCGGCTCCATGAATCCGGACGCAATCCGGAAACTTCCGTCCCACCATGCGGTCATTCTGGCGAAAAACGAGACCGGGCGTGTGAATCTGTACCGCCTGATTTCCATGTCCCACCTGCAGTATTTTTCCAGAATGCCGAGAATTCCAAAGAGCGAATTTTTACGGTACAGGGACGGACTCATTATCGGAAGCGCCTGTGAGGCAGGCGAACTGTTCCAGGCTGTCTTAAATGGAAAATCAGAAGAACAGATCGCAAAGCTGGTGAATTTCTATGATTATCTGGAAATCCAGCCGATCGGGAATAACCGGTTCATGATTGCAAGCGACCGTGTTTCCAATGTAAAAAGCGAGGAGGACCTGCGGGATTTGAACCGGAAAATTGTAAGGCTTGGCGAGAAATTCTGCAAACCGGTTGTGGCAACCTGCGATGTTCATTTCCTGGATCCGGAGGACGAGGTCTACCGTAGAATCATCATGGCGGGAAAAGGCTTTTCTGATGCGGATGAACAGGCACCGTTGTATCTGCATACGACGGAAGAGATGATGGAGGAGTTTTCCTACCTCGGAGCGGCAAAAGCCCATGAGGTTGTAATTGAGAATCCGAATAAGATTGCGGACATGATTGAAAAGATTGCTCCGGTCCGACCGGACAAATGTCCTCCGGTCATTGAAAATTCCGATCAGACCCTGCGTGATATCTGTTATAAAAAAGCCCATGAAATGTATGGAGATCCCCTCCCGGACGTCGTGACGGAACGGCTGGAGAGGGAGCTTCATTCTATTATCTCCAATGGATTCGCCGTGATGTATATTATTGCCCAGAAGCTGGTATGGAAGTCCAATGAGGATGGATATCTGGTTGGTTCCCGTGGATCAGTCGGATCTTCCTTTGTCGCTACCATGGCAGGAATCACGGAGGTCAATCCGCTAAGCCCGCATTATTATTGTCCGCACTGCCATTACAGTGACTTTGATTCCGAGGAAGTACGCGCGTTTGCGGGGGGCTGCGGATGGGATATGAAGGACAAGGACTGCCCGGTATGCGGACATCCGCTCGTCAAAGACGGGTTCGATATCCCGTTTGAGACTTTCCTTGGGTTTAAAGGAAACAAAGAGCCGGATATTGACCTGAACTTTTCGGGAGATTATCAGAGTAACGCTCACAAGTATACGGAAGTCATCTTTGGAAAAGGGCAGACGTTCCGCGCAGGGACCATCGGTACCCTGGCGGACAAGACCGCATTCGGATTTGTGAAGAACTATTATGAAGAGCGGGGCAGCAGGAAGCGAAACTGTGAGATCGACCGGATCGTGCAGGGATGTACGGGAATCCGGAGAAGTACAGGGCAGCATCCGGGAGGAATTATCGTTCTTCCTCACGGTGAGGACATCAACTCCTTTACCCCGGTGCAGCATCCGGCAAATGATATGAATACGGATATCATTACGACTCATTTTGACTACCACTCCATTGACCACAACCTATTAAAGCTTGACATTCTGGGACACGATGATCCGACCATGATCAAGACACTGGAGGAGCTGATCAATTCGGACGCCATGGACAATGAATATGACGGCGTAGAGAATGTATTTGACGCCAGAGATATTCCGCTGGATGACCCGAAAGTCATGTCGCTGTTTGCCAATACGGAGGCACTCGGCATCACGCCGGATGACATTGACGGATGTCCGGTTGGATGCCTTGGTATTCCGGAGTTCGGAACGGACTTTGTTATCCAGATGGTAGTAGATACAAAGCCAAAGACCCTCTCCGACCTGATCCGGATTTCCGGGCTTTCCCACGGAACCGATGTGTGGCTGAATAATGCGCAGACGTTGATTCAGGAGGGAAAGGCAACGATTTCCACGGCGATCTGTACCCGTGATGATATTATGACTTACCTCATCAACAAAGGGATGGACAGTGAGCTCTCTTTTACGATCATGGAGAAAGTGCGAAAGGGAAAAGGACTCACGCCGGAGTTTGAAGAGTCGATGAAAGAGGCTGGAGTACCGGACTGGTATATCTGGTCCTGTAAGAAGATCAAGTATATGTTCCCGAAAGCGCATGCGGCCGCCTATGTTATGATGGCATACCGGATTGCCTACTGTAAGGTCAACTATCCACTTGCGTATTATGCTGCCTACTTTGGAATCCGTGCAGACGCCTTTTCCTATGAGCTGATGTGTCAGGGAAAGGAAAAACTGGCATACCATATCCGGGAATATAAAAGCAGACAGGACCGGCTGAGTAAAAAAGAGCAGGATACGATGAAAGATATGAAGATCGTGCAGGAAATGTATGCGCGAGGTCTGGAGTTTATGCCGATTGATATTTATGAGGCAAAAGCGACCAAGTTCCGGATTGTGGACGGAAAGCTGATGCCGCCCCTTTCCAGTATCGATGGAATGGGAGACAAGGCGGCAGAAGCGGTGGAACAGGCAGCGAGGGACGGCAGGTACCTTTCAAAAGATGATTTCCGACAGAGAACCAAGGCCAGCAAGACGGTGATTGATAAGATGTCGGAACTGGGACTTCTTTCCGATCTTCCGGAATCCAATCAGTTATCTCTGTTTGATTTTGCAGATTAATGCTTTAAACGAATAAAGGAATATGATATACTAAAGAGGATAAGCCAAAGAGGCGGGTCCTCTTTTTTCTGTGCAAAAAGCCGGAAAGGAAAGACTTCTGCACAGAAGGCATTGCATGGAACAGGGAAGCGTTTTATTCCCAAATTAATCTGACCAGGAGGAAGAAAAAATGATATGGGCAAAGGAGGAGACACTGCCTAGAGAAGAACTGGAAGAGATCCAGCTCCGGAAGCTGCAACAGACAGTTTCCTACATCTATGAGAGGGTGGCTCCTTATCGGGGGAAAATGGACAAAGCAGGGGTGGCTCCGGAAGATATCCGTTCGCTGGATGACTTGAGGAGACTTCCGTTTACAAGCAAAAAGGATTTCAGAGATAATTATCCGATGGGGCTGTTTGCGGTTGACAAAAAGGAACTGGTACGTTTTCACGCAAGTTCCGGCACGACCGGAAAACCGACGGTTGTCGGATACACGAAAAACGATCTGGATATCTGGCTGAATAATGTAGCAAGAGTTGCCTGCATGGGAGGAGCACGCGCAGATGACATCGTGCAGCTCTCCTTTGGATACGGCACCTTTACCGGTGCGCTGGGACTGCACGGAGGACTGGAAAAGATCGGAGCTGCGGTGATTCCGATGTCATCCGGCAATACGAAAAAACAGATCATGTTTCTAAAAGACATGGGCGTGACACTTCTTGTGGCGACACCGTCCTATGCGCTGCATCTTGGCGAAGAGATCCGCAGGGCCGGGATGGATCCGGCGAAAGATCTGTGCCTTCGGACCGGACTCTTCGGAGGCGAAGGAATGACCGAGGCGATGCGCGAGGAGATGCACCATGTATGGGGCGATCAGTTCTTCTGCACGCAGAATTACGGCATGAGCGAGCTCTGCGGACCGGGTGTGGCAGGCGAGTGCAGAGAGCTTTGCGGCATGCACGTAAATGAAGACTGGTTCATACCGGAAATCATCAATCCGGAGACAGAAGAAGTGCTGCCGCCGGGAGAGCGTGGAGAGCTTGTTGTGACCTGTCTTGGAAAGGAGGCTCTTCCGATTATCCGTTACCGGACCGGAGATATGACCCGGATTTTCTATGAGCCGTGCAAATGCGGAAGAACGACCGCAAGAATCGAAAATCTTTCCGGAAGGGCAGATGACATGCTTGTCATCCGCGGCGTCAATGTATTCCCGACGCAGATCGAAGAAGTACTGCTCAAGATCGATGAGATCGGACCACACTATGAAATCCTTGTAGAAAGAAAGAACAGACTGGACGTTATGACCATCACAGTGGAACTGATTGATGACAGGCTGCTTGACAGCTACGGAAAACTCAGCGAACTGGAAAAGAAGATCAAGGCGGGACTGAAATCCCAGCTTGGCCTCGCAACAGAAATCCGGCTGGTAGCGCCTTATTCTCTGCAGAGATTTGAGGGAAAGGCAAAGAGAATCAAGGATTTACGAAAGGATGGATTATAGAATGTCAGAATCAAAGAAAGTCATAATGCTTGGAAACGAAGCAATCGCAAGAGGGGCGTATGAAGCCGGAGTCAAGGTGTCGTCAGCCTATCCGGGAACGCCGAGTACGGAAATCAGCGAAAATCTCGTGAAATACAGGGATGATCTGTACGCGGAGTGGGCACCGAATGAGAAGGTGGCGGCAGAAACCGCGATCGGAGCCAGCATCTCAGGAGTACGTGCCATGGCATGTATGAAGCACGTGGGGCTCAACGTAGCTTCCGACCCGCTCTATACGGTTTCTTACATGGGAGTCAACGGAGGACTGCTCTTTATGGTGGCGGACGATCCGGGACTTTACAGCTCCCAGAATGAACAGGATACGAGAATGATTGCAAGGGCTGCGGGCGTGCCGGTTCTGGAACCGTCAGACAGTGCGGAGGCAAAAGAGTTTGTCAAAATCGGATTTGAATTAAGCGAACAGTTTGACCGTCCGGTCATCTTCCGTATCACCACAAGACTGGCACACTCTCAGGGACTTGTGGAACTCAAAGACCGGGAGGAGATTCCGGACAAAACATATGAAAAGGATATCCGGAAAAATGTCATGATGCCTGGAAACGCAAAATTCCGGCATGTGGAAATCGAAAAGAGAAATAACGAATTAAAAGAAGCGGCAGATACGCTTCCGATCAATAAAATGGAGATGAACGATACCAGAATCGGAGTCATCACAAGTGGAATTCCGTATCAGTATGTGAAAGAAGCACTGCCTCAGGCTTCGGTCTTAAAGCTTGGCATGGTCAACCCGCTTCCGGAAAAACTGATCCGGGAGTTTGCATCTAAAGTTGAGACACTGTATGTGGTGGAGGAACTCGATCCTGTCATTGAAGAGCAGGTAAAATCCTGGGGTATTCCTGCCATTGGAAAAGAGATCTTTACCATTCAGGGAGAATACAGTTCCAATATGATCCGCAAGGCCATCCTCGGAGAAGAAGTACGGATGGATCCGCCGGCAGATGTGCCGCAGCGGCCGCCTATTCTCTGTCCAGGATGCCCGCACAGAAGCGTCTTCTATGTTCTCAACAAATTAAAGATGCATGCGGCAGGAGACATTGGATGCTATACACTTGGAGCAGTGGCACCGCTCAGCGTGGTGGACACGACAATCTGTATGGGAGCAAGTATTTCCAGCCTCCATGGAATGGAGAAAGCAAAAGGAAAAGAATACATCAAAAACTGGGTGGCAGTAATTGGAGATTCGACATTTTTACATACCGGTGTCAATTCCCTGATGAACATGGTTTACAATCAGGCTACCGGAACGGTGCTGATTCTGGATAATTCCACTACCGGAATGACAGGCCATCAGGATCATGCGGCGACCGGAAAAACACTTCAGGGAGATCCGACTTACGCAATCAACATTCCGAATCTGTGCCGTGCAATCGGTGTGCCGAATGTGCAGGAAATCAATGCCTTTGACATTGAAGCGCTGGAGAAAGCAATTAAGGAAGAAGTGGCAAAAGACGAAGTATCCGTCATCATTACAAAGACACCGTGCGTACTTCTTGACAAGAGACCAAAACCGCTCTATGCTGCGGATCCGGAAAAATGTAAAAAATGCGGCATGTGTATGAAACCGGGCTGCCCGGCCATGACAAGAAATGAAGACGGTACGATCCGGATTGACGACACCATGTGTACCGGATGCGGACTCTGTGAATCCCTCTGTAAGTTTGGAGCGATTGAACTGGTAAAGGCAGGTGAAAAGTAATGGGAGTAAAAAATATTATGATCGTCGGTGTCGGAGGCCAGGGAACACTTCTGACAAGCCGGATTCTTGGAGGACTTGCACTGGATGCAGGATATGACGTCAAACTTTCGGAGGTCCATGGAATGGCGCAGAGAGGAGGAAGTGTTGTAACCTTTGTCCGCTATGGAGACAAGGTGGCAGAACCGATTGTGGAGGAAGGCTGCGCAGATATTATTATCGCGTTCGAACGTCTGGAAGCACTGCGCTATGCACATTTTCTGAAAGAAGGGGGAGCACTGATCCTGAATGACTGGAGGATCGATCCGATGCCGGTTGTGATCGGCGCGGCCAGGTATCCGGAACACATCATTGAAACGCTGGAAGAGAAACATAAAGTCTACACTGTCAACGCGACGGAGGAGGCCAAGAAGCTTGGAAATCCAAAAGTATTCAATATGATTGTTCTCGGTATCGCATCCAGACATATGGATTTCACAAAAGAACAGTGGTACCGGGTGATTGAAAAGACGGTGCCGCCAAAGACAATCGAGATCAATAAAAAGGCATTTGAAACAGGAGCAGCACGATAGGAGGACGAAATGAAACAGGTATCGGTATTTGTGGAAAACAGACCGGGAAGTCTGATGGAAGTAACCTCAAAGCTGATGGAGGCGGAGATCAATATCCGTGCGGTTGCTTCGTTTGATACTCCGGAGTTCGGAATCCTGCGGATGGTGGTGGACCAGCCGGAACGGGCGAAAGAGACGCTGACCAGACTGGGATTTGTGGTACGGATCTATGACGTGGTCGGAGTAGAATTAAAAGATGAAAAAGGAAACTTAAACAGAATGCTGTCCATTCTGGCTGACGGACAGATCAATCTGAATTATATCTATTCGTTCGTGATCCGTGATAATAACGCACCGGTGATGGTATTTTCGACAGATGACATGGAACGTGCGGAAAAGATTCTTGCGAAGGCAGGAGTAAAGCTTGTCTCGGATGAGGAGTTATAGGAGGAAAAGAGCATGATAACAGACAAAACATGGAAGGAACAGATCCGTGATCCGCAAGCAGAATGTATGAGCGAAGATGAACGGATGGTACTTCAGGGGGAAAAACTGAAAAATCTTGTAAAAAGAGTGTACGGGGTCGTTCCTTTTTATACGGAAAAGATGAAAGAACTCGGTGTAGAACCGGGAGATATCAAAGGAATCGAAGATATCACGAAACTTCCGTTTACGACAAAGGAGGACCTGCGTGACAACTATCCGTTCGGATTTCAGGCAGTGCCGAATGAAAAGATCGTAAGAGTTCAGGGAACGTCCGGCACGACCGGAAAACTGACGGTCATGGCCTATACGCAGAAAGACGTGGACATCTGGGGCGAGTGTGTGGCGCGCTGCCTTACGATGGCCGGACTGACAGCGCAGGACCGGATTCATGTCTGCTATGGATATGGACTGTTTACCGGAGGAATGGGACTGGATTTTGGAGCGCAGAAGCTTGGAGCCATGGCAATCCCGATGTCAGCCGGAAATACGAAACGTCAGCTGATGTGTATGGAAGATTTTGGCGCCACGGCGTTTGCCTGTACACCGTCCTATGCGATGCATCTTGCAGAAGCCATGCAGGAAGCAGGTGTCGTTGAAAAGATGAAAATCAAGGCGGCAGTATGCGGAGCAGAACCTTGGACTGTGGAGATGCGGCACAAGATCGAGGAGATTCTGAAGATCAACTGCTTTGATATTTACGGGCTCTGTGAGATCAGCGGACCGGGTGTTGCGATGGACTGCATCCACCATGAAGGACTCCATGTGAATTCTGACTTCTTCTATCCGGAAGTACTCGACCCGGCCACACATGCGCCGTTGAAAGACGGAGAGACCGGAGAGCTGGTATTTACCACGCTGGACAAGGAAGCCGTACCGTTAATCCGTTACCGGACGAAAGACCTTACAAGCATCTGCCATGAGACATGCAAATGCGGACGTACAACACCGAGAATTTCCAAGTTCAAAGGACGTACAGACGATATGAAAGTCATCCGCGGCGTCAATGTATTTCCGACCCAGGTGGAAACAGCACTCTTTGGAATTGGAGAAGTCATTCCGCATTATCTGCTGATTATCGACAGAGAGGACAATATGGATGTACTTACGGTCATGGTAGAAGTGGATGAGAAATTTTTCTCGGATGAAATCCGGAAACTGGATGCACTCCGCCATAAGATCGGTGATGTCTTAAAGCAGGCGCTTGGCGTTTCTGTCAGAGTCAAACTGGTAGAGCCAAAGACGATCGAGAGAAGTGAAGGAAAAGCAAAACGTGTAATTGACAACCGGAATCTTGTATAGGAGGGAAAAGCATGAGTACAATTCAGCAGTTATCGGTATTTCTGGAAAACAGAGAAGGAAGACTCGATGAAGTTCTGCATGCGCTTGGAACGAACGGCGTCAATATTGTCGCCCTCAGCCTTGCAGATACAACAGAGTACGGGATGTTAAGAATGATTGTCTCAGACCCGGAAAAGGGGAAAGAAGAGTTGAAGAAGATTGGAATCACGGCAATGCTCACACCGGTTATTGCCCTGAGAGTTCCGCATGCAACCGGGTCTTTGAGCAAAGCGATGCATCAGCTTGTGGAAGGCGGAATTAACGTAGAATATATGTACGCATTCGCGAACGGTAAAGATGCTTCCGCAGTCCTAAAGACAGATGAGCCGGAAAGAGCGGCAGACATATTGAAGCAAAGTGGATTCGGTGTCTGGAAAGCAGATGAGGCTTATAAGGCAAATTTATAAAGAAACGTATCAAAAAAGGCTGTCATCGACAGCCTTTTTTGTAATCCAGATTCTATGGCTTTTAAATATCTAAATTGAAAAACGAATTTATATAAATAAAAGATGCATACAATTTCGATTATAACCTGGTCACATTGACAGCCTGAGGACCTTTTTCTCCTTCTGTTACTTCGAATTCAACAGACTGTCCTTCTTCCAGAGTCTTGAATCCATCCATATTCAGTCCGGTATAGTGTACAAATACATCGTTTCCGGATTCATCACAGATAAATCCATATCCCTTCTGGTTGTTGAACCATTTTACGGTACCCTTGTTCATAGTGCTACCTCCATAAAAAATAAAAACAATAAGCCATACATCGAATATACGATGTTACTAGAGCATAGCACTTTTTGCGTGAAAAGTCAATGATTTGTCGAGAAATATAGAGCGTAAAAGAAGAATTGTCCGAATTTCAATAAAATTCTGATAAATACGGAATGAGAAGCGGCCTTCACACCTTTCGTGGGAGTGCATAATCTGATGGTATGAAACAGTTTTGTGGAGGTTATTATGAAAAAGAAGCTTTTGTCCGCACTTCTTGTTGCTGCTCTCGCAGCATCTGTACTTGCCGGATGTGCAAAAGAAGAGACCGGTTCATCAGAATCGGACAAAAAGGAGGAAACCAGACTTACAAAAGTAACTTTGAATGAAGTTGCCCATTCCATTTTTTATGCCCCGATGTATGTGGCTGTCGAGGAAGATTATTTTAAGGACGAAGGGATTGATCTGGAACTTGTCACCGGATTTGGAGAAAACATTTTAGGCAGAGACTTTCTCTATAAGGTGCGGAAAAGTATATCCGCACCGCAAACAGAGCAATTCTAAACAAAATCAACATAGTCAATAGTATAGTCAGGCTTCAGATGAATCTGCCGGATGATGTTACGCCAGAAAGTCCTCCGGTTCTCTTCAGAAAGGGAATGGTAAATGGAAAGGAAATCTTTTTTTAGAAGCGATTCCATGAAGGAATAATCGCTTTCCGGTTCTATGATGACCGTTTTTAAGCTGTTTTTTTCAGATTCCAGAGCATCATATTCTTTGCTGTAATAGTCCCAGGTAATTCGATCTTTCTGAAAGAGAAGATTCAGCCTGGACATTTCTTTTTCGATCTGTTCTTCGGTTCGAACTTTCGGCGTTTGCTTATTTTTCGTTTGAATCTCTTCTACACGAATTTTATATTCTTCGAATTCCCTTTCCAGATTATCAAGCAGATAAGTTTCTACAAGGTTCTGACTTACTTTATGCTTATTCGTGCATATCCGGTCAATCATAGCCCGATTACAGCGGTAGTAGCAGTAATCCCGTTTCTCACCGGTTTTGCGGTTGATGATCGATCTGCAGCCGGTCCCGGCCAGAATCTGTCCGCATTCCGGGCAACGGATCATCCCGCTGAAATAATAGATCCTTCCGGATGGAGTGGTTTTAATGTTCTTCTTACTGATCTTCTGCAAACGTGCCCAGCGGGCTTCAGAAACGTAGGAAGGGCAATAGGGTATTCCGCGGTACGTTCCTTTGTAAAACTCGCTTGAGAGCATAGTACGAAGGCTACTGTAGGAAAAGGAAGGATCATAATGGCTTTGTATGTAACGCAGCGTAGCCTGTTTTCCCTGATGCTTTTCAAAATAATCAAAGAAAGCATTGACCAGTTCTTCCTGATCAGGATCCTTCACCATGCATTTTTGGCCATTTACAACACCGATTTTATATCCCCTTGGCATATTGGCTTCGCCAAAGATGACTTTCTTCTGTCGGATCGAAGCCTCATTTACAAATTTGATACGCTCGGAAGTTGTATCGACTTCATTTTGTCCGATCGACAGTACGACATTAAGCTGCAGACGGCCGTCACGGGTTTCCATGTTGATTCCTGGTTCTGATGCAGAAATCCAGTAAACCTTGTATTCGTCCAGAATGTCTTGTACCTTGTAAAAGTCGGACATGTTACGGAACCAGCGGTCGAGACGCCAGAAGAGGATGACATCGATTTTCCCGGCCTTAACATCTTCCAGAAGGGCATGAATCGCTTTCCGCTTTTTCAGCTCTTTTCTGGCTGTTTTACCTTCATCTGCGTAGACTCCAACAGGAATCATGCCGTGATCTTTGGCATAGGAAGTAAGATAATCTTTCTGAGCTTCCAGTGATTTCCCATGTACGAGCTGTTCTGAGGTGGATACACGAATGTAGATAGCGCAGCGTTTGATTTTCTCCGACATGGTATCATCTCCTTTATGTAATTGTATAAAAATAACAGCCAAAGCAGAACAAGAGTTAGTGTATAATTATTATTGGCAAAAATAGGAATTTTTCCTAAATAAAAAGGGAAGCAGAGAAAATCCCTACTTCCCAATCATACAGTTTTTCTTTATGATGTTAGTTGCAAAATAAAACACGTAA
>NZ_BSBO01000018.1:0-75121 GCF_027924685.1 Sellimonas catena | reverse complement strand
TTCTTCCCTGCTGATAGAAGTTTACATACCGAAATACTTCTTCCTTCACGCGGCGTCGCTGCATCAGGGTTTCCCCCATTGTGCAATATTCCCCACTGCTGCCTCCCGTAGGAGTTTGGGCCGTGTCTCAGTCCCAATGTGGCCGGTCACCCTCTCAGGTCGGCTACTGATCGTCGGCTTGGTAGGCCGCTGCCCCACCAACTACCTAATCAGACGCGGGCCCATCCTGTACCACCGGAGTTTTTCACACAAGAACATGCGTCCTCGTGCGCTTATGCGGTATTAGCAGTCATTTCTAACTGTTATCCCCCTGTACAGGGCAGGTTGCCCACGCGTTACTCACCCGTCCGCCACTCAGTCACAGTCTTCTTCATCCGAAGAATCTAAAGAAAGTGCTTCGTTCGACTTGCATGTGTTAGGCACGCCGCCAGCGTTCATCCTGAGCCAGGATCAAACTCTCGTTAAAAGTGTTTGTTCCGGTCAAGATCAACTCTCGCTAATCCATCCCGTTACTGTTGTCTGGTTTGTGGAACTTGAAGTTCCTTGTTCTGAATAATTCTCATGAATTTTCAGGGATCGTTGTCTATTGTTCAGTTATCAAAGTTCTTTGTTTTCGTTGCCGCTCTCTCGCGACAGCTATATTAGACTATCACATCCGCTCGTTTCTGTCAAGCACTTTTTTAAAACTTTTTTTGTTTTTTTGATCTGATAATCTGTTCTTTATTTATCACCCGAAAAAAGGCAATAAATAAAACGGAGAAAGAGGGATTTGAACCCTCGCGCCGGTTGCCCGACCTACACCCTTAGCAGGGGCGCCTCTTCAGCCTCTTGAGTATTTCTCCGGATACTGAATTCATGTCAGTATTTTATTACGCGTTCCATAACGCATGAGTAATTATACTAAACTCCTTTCTTATTGTCAAGCAGAATTTTTCGGTTTTCTTGCCAATTTTTGAAATTTCACTTTTTTCATCTTTCATTATATAATTCTCTCTCCGTTTTTCCTGTTTTAATTTAAGAAAGCCGGAAAGATACGCATTCTTTCTTGACATCATTTTTTCTGAATTCTACAATGATTTTAGACAGATGAGATGAACTTACGATCTGTAATCTAGAATGGAGGTGTTTATATGTTACATGAAGTTCAGTTTCCATCTTATAATGAACGTGATACCGTCTGTGGCTGGATTTACGTTCCTGCTGCAAAGCCGAAGGGCATTGTCCAGCTGATCCACGGATATGGGGAACACTCACGAAGATATCTTCACATGATTTCAGCCTTTGTTGATGCCGGCTATATTGTTGCGGCCGATGATCATGTAGGACATGGAAAAACGGCTATGATGAACAATACCTGGGGAGACTGGGGTGACAAGGGATGCCATACTATGATGGAAGATGAACATGCACTGACCGGGATTGTCCGCGAAAAATATCCGGAGCTTCCATATTTTCTTTTCGGACACAGCATGGGATCTTTTATCGCAAGAGATTATGCAGCCAAATATGGTGCAGAGCTGACCGGTGTCACAATCTGCGGTACCGCCGGTGTTTTCCGGGGAGCCGGGGAGGCGGAGGAGGAACTGAAAGCAGTTGTCGACAGTGGCCATGGCGATGAGGCAGATCCGTCCTATGCCGGAAAACTTCTCGGATGGATGTGTGAACGCTGCGAAAGTTCTGCTCTCGGCAATGAATGGATTTGTTCTGATCCATATGTTCAGAAAGACCATGCGGAAGATCCGTTCGATGCTTTTACCAAGCCAACGCTGAATCGTTCTCTTTACTATTTCACTCAGATGATGCGTGTAATCACAGGAAAAGAGTGGGCTGAAAAAGTACCTGCTTCTCTGCCATTCTATAATATTGGAGGAGATCAGGATCCGGTCGGCAACTATGGTCAGGGTCTCTATGAAGTATCCAACTGGCTTCATGATACCGGGCATCAGGTTCAGACAAAAGTGTATCCTGGATACCGCCATGAAATTCACAATTACGCAGACATCCGCTGTGATGTAGAGCAGGGGATTATCGACTTCATGGACAGTCTGATCTGACATCCGGCTCCGATAAGATATTCTGCATAAATAATTAAAATGTGCCGTACAGGAATTATATTCTTTTCCGTGTACGGCACATTTTATTTCTTTATGCTTTTTCTACATGTTTCGTCGCAACAATATCCACGCCTGTCCCGGCCACATCTTTCAGGATTACGTCGCCAATCTTTACCGGAGCTTCTTTCTCGATTCCTTTGAGTGCTTTGACGCAGTCAAAAATCTTCCCTTTTGGAATATCTTCCTTTGTCTTTACCGATACCATATCTTCAGCTCCGCCTTTTACCCGGATCGTGGAAGTCACAATCCGGGTCGGATTTGTCACTTCCTTTCTCGCGTAGATATCGCCTCTTTTGCATGTATTTCCTGTAACACTTACAACCTGTCCATCTTCCATCTCTACCGTAATCGGACAGCCCATCGGACAGCTGATACAGGTTAAATGTCGAATTTCCATTTCTACGCCTCCTCTATTGTTACTGTAATTATTTTCAGGTCAGCATGCTGAGAAAGTTGTTCCTTTGTCAGCCTGATCTCTTCCATCTCGCCCGGAGCCACAATCTGACGTCTGCGGCGCATGACCCTTTCCTGATCAAAATATACACTTACATAACAATTTTTAAATACTGCTCCCGCACGGAAGCGTACAGTAAGCTCATTTTCCATCCGTTCCGGATCAATCGTGGATGGAACCGTATAGCGTACTCCTCCTGTCGGATTCATTGTGATTCTCCGCCCGCTTCCCGGTCTGCTTTCGCCTTTTACATACGCTGCCGCATGTTTTCCCGCCGCAGCTGCCTCCTCAGACACAAAGTCCACCAGGTCATGTACGTGAAGCACGTTTCCGCATGCAAAGACTCCCTCAATATTTGTCTCAAGACTCTCATTGACAACCGGACCGGATGTAACTCTGCTCATTTCCACACCCATGCCGCATGAAAGTTCGTTCTCCGGAATCAATCCGACAGAAAGCAGAAGTGTGTCACATGAATACTCTTCTTCCGTTCCAGGAATTGGTTTCCCGTTTTGATCCACTTCGGCCAGTGTGACTCCTTCCAGCCGTTCCTTTCCCTTGATGTCTACAACTGTATGACTTAATTTCAGCGGAATTCCATAATCGTCGAGACATTGAACAATATTCCTCTTCAGTCCTCCGGAATACGGCATCAGCTCCGCTACCACTTTGACTTTTGCCCCTTCAAGCGTCATTCTCCTGGCCATAATCAATCCGATATCTCCGGAGCCAAGGATCACGATCTCACGCCCCGGCATCATGCCTTCCATGTTGACCAGTCTCTGTGCAGTACCAGCGGAATAAATGCCTGCCGGACGATATCCCGGAATATTCAGCGCTCCTCTGGACCGCTCCCTGCAGCCCATAGACAAAATGACAGCCTTTGCCTGAATTTCAAACAGCCCTTCTTCCTTATTCATGGCCGTTACCACTTTTTCATGGCTGATATCCATAACCATGGTATTCAGCCGGTATTCAATGCCAAGTTCAACCACCTGATCAATAAACCGCTGGGCGTATTCCGGTCCGGTCAGTTCTTCCTGAAAAGTATGGAGGCCAAATCCATTATGAATACACTGGTTCAGGATTCCGCCAAGCTCCTTGTCTCTTTCCAGAATCAGAATACTGTCTGTTCCATTTCTTTTTGCTGAGACTGCGGCTGCAAGCCCTGCCGGTCCTCCCCCGATGATGACAATATCATAGTTTTTCATCTCCGAAGCCTTCCTTTCTACAATCTGTCTTTATTTGTACCGACGACAAGCCGGGACTCTCCGCCCGTTTTTGTAATTTCGGACATGTCTTTTCCCAGTTCCCGTGCGAGAATTTCCATGGTTCTTGGCGAGCAGAATCCAGACTGGCATCTTCCCATTCCTGCCCGTGTACGCCTTTTTACTCCATCCAAAGATTTTGCACCGAGCGGACGGTGAATGGCATCCAGAATCTCTCCTTCTGTAATCATTTCGCACCTGCAGATCACATTTCCGTATGCCGGCTCCTTCCGGATCAGCTCCGCATGTTCTTCTGTTGACAGCGTATTTGGATCAAGAATACCTTGCCTTGTCTCTATGAAATGCTCCTTCTTCTCCAGCCTCATTTTTTCTTTCAGAATATCCGCCACCATCTCCCCAATTGCCGGACAGCTGGTAAGTCCAGGGGATTCAATTCCCGCACAGTCAATAAATCCTTTTGCGTCCTCAACTTCTCCGATGATAAATTCACTGCCATCCTCATGAGCACGAAGTCCTGCAAAGGATGTGATGACCTGTCTCATCGGAAGGTCTTTCACACTTTGTCCCGCCTTTGTGATAACCTCATCAAGTCCTTCTCTGGTCGTATTGGTTCCTTCTTTATTTTCAATATCATTCGCAGTCGGTCCCAGAAGCAGATTGCCGTGTACCGTCGGTGTCACAAGAACGCCCTTTCCATATTTTGTCGGAAGAGAAAAGATGGTTCTGCTCACATGCTGACCGGCTGTCTTATCAAGCAGACAGTATTCCCCTTTTCTCGGCGTGATGTGAATCTTTTTCCTGCTGACCATATTGTGAAAACGGTCTGCATACACCCCGGCCGCATTAACAACGTACCTTGTCTGGAAATTTCCCTGATTTGTATGAAGTTCATATCCGCCGTCAATCTTGACAATGTTCTCCACTTCTGTTCCTAATCGAAATTCCACTCCGTTCTCACATGCGTTTTCCGCCAGAGCAATATTCAGTTCAAACGGACAGACAATCCCTGCTGTTGGCGCATAAAGTGCCGCACAGACCTGATCATCCAGATTCGGCTCCATGGCCTTTGCCTCTTCTCCGCTGATGATTTTTAAGTCTCTGACTCCATTTTTCAGTCCTTTCTCGTACAGTTCCTGCAGTTTCGGCATATCCGTTTCGTTCAGACAGATGACAAGAGAACCGATTCTCCGAAACGGAAAATCCAGGTCTTTTGAAAGCTGTTCCATCATCTCATTCCCTTTGACATTCAGTTTTGCCATCAAAGATCCCGGAACTGCATCATACCCTGCGTGTACAATCGCGCTGTTGGCTTTTGATGTTCCGCAGCAGACATCCTCCTCTTTTTCCAGGACACAGGCTTTGATCTTGTATCGGGAAAGTTCCCTCGCGGATGCCGCGCCGGATACGCCCCCTCCGATTATGATCACATCATACATCTCTTCTCGTCTCCCTTCTTCCTGACACCATTCTCAGTCTTCTTTTGCCCATCCATAGGCATATTTTACAGCTTTATTCCATCCTTTGATTTTTTTCTGCCTCTTTTCTTCATCGATGGATGGAAGGAAAATCTGATCGATCTTCCAGTTTCTCTTTACATCCTGTTTATCTTTCCAGTATCCTACTGCAAGTCCTGCCAGATAGGCAGCGCCCATTGCCGTAGTTTCCACGCATCTTGGACGGTTGACCGGAGCATTGATGATATCCGACTGCGTCTGCATAAGGAAGTTGTTTGCACTTGCCCCGCCATCCACTTTCAAAGATGCCAGCCGGATTCCCGAGTCTGCTTTCATCGCTTCCAGCACATCGTTCACCTGATATGCGATAGACTCCAGTGTAGCCCGGATAATATGATATTTGTTGACTCCCCGGGTAATTCCCACGATCGTCCCTCTTGCATACTGATCCCAATGTGGTGCTCCAAGTCCGGTAAATGCCGGAACAACATAGCATCCGTTCGTATCCTTTTCTTTTTTTGCCATATATTCCGAATCTGCCGCCGAATCAATCAGTCTCATTTCATCCCTGAGCCACTGCACTGCTGCTCCCGCGACAAAGATGGAGCCTTCAAGAGCATAATTCACTTTTCCATCCATTCCCCAGGCAATCGTGGTAACCAGTCCGTTTTGAGAAAAAACAGGTTTTTCTCCCGTGTTCATCAGAAGAAAGCATCCCGTTCCATATGTATTTTTCGCTTCTCCTGCCTCGAAACAGGTCTGTCCAAACAAAGCGGCCTGCTGATCTCCTGCCGCTCCTGCAATCGGAATCGCTCCGCCCAGAAATGAAGGGTCTGTCTCCCCGTATATGCAGCTGGACGGTTTCGGCTCCGGAAGCATGGCCTTCGGAATATCAAGTTCCTGAAGAATCTCATCGTCCCATTCCAATGTATTGATATTAAACAGCATGGTTCTGGACGCATTCGAATAATCTGTCACATGGACAGCACCTTTTGTCAGTTTCCAGATCAGCCATGTCTCCACGGTTCCAAACAAAAGCTCGCCTTTCTCGGCTCTTTTCCTCGCTCCCGGCACATTATCCAGAATCCATTTGATCTTTGTAGCTGAGAAATACGCATCAATCACCAGACCTGTTTTCTCCCGGAATTTTTCCGTCAGTCCTTTTTCCACAAGAGAATCACAGTATTCAGATGTCCTCCGGCACTGCCAGACAATTGCATGATAGACCGGTTCCCCCGTATTCTTATCCCAGACAATGGCGGTCTCTCTTTGATTGGTAATACCGATTGCCGCAATATCATCTGCTGTAGCGGAAATCATATTCATTGCTTCGACAGCCACTCCAAGCTGGCTTGCCCAGATCTCATCCGCGTCGTGCTCCACCCAGCCCGGCTTTGGAAAATACTGGCGGAATTCCCGCTGAGCCACGCTGCACATTTCTCCCCTCTCATTAAACAGGATACACCTGTTGCTTGTGGTTCCCGCATCCAGCGCCATTACATATTTAGCCATATTCAGTTCCTCCTTTTTTTCGGCTCCTGTGCCGTATTTTACATTGTCCAGACATTCTGGTTTGTGGAAGAAACACACAATGCTCCTGCCGACAGTGCAGCCATAACGGATTTTCTGTCTGTAATCAAACCTCCTGCGATAATCGGGGTCTTCAGATCCTGACAGATGTTCCGGATAATATCCGGCATCAGTCCGGGCAGGATTTCAATGACATCCGGTCTGACTCCGCCCGGAAGAGTCCTGACATTTTCCAGCGCCATGGAATCAATCAGGAAATACCGCATGACGGTGAACATTCCCAGTTCTCTCCCTCGTTTGATCAGAGCCGGTTTTGTAGAAATGATCCCGTCCGCCTGCGTAGCCTTTTTGATAAAATCCACCGCAATCTCCCTGCTTCCAAGTCCGGTAATCAGATCTGCATGGACAACTGCCATCTTCCCCGACTCCTTGATTCTTCCTACAAGATCCGGAATACTGCAGAGATCTCCAAAAAGGATGAAGACAACCTTGATGTCTTCCAGACTGCAGCATTTCTCCAGTCCCTCCTCATCCTTCACCGCCGCAATCACCGGATTTTCCTCCAGCATATCATAGAATCTCTGGTTCATTTTTCTTCCACTCACTTCCTTCATTCTGATTCTCCGGAATCAGAAACTCTATCCTCCTCTGTTTCCAGAAAAAAAGAAGAGCAAAACAAAACAACATCTCTGTTGTCCTGTTGCTCTCCCGTCTCAGCATTTGTTCTTCAATTAAGAAAAGTTTATCATAATGCTGTCTCTTTTACAAGAGATCCTGCCGAAATTCTTATGGTATCAGATATTCTCTTCTATTGTCTGTTCGATCCTTTTTTTTACCTCTGCTGCAATCTCCGTCGTTTTCATGTCTTTGTATTCTTCGTAATACATCGGTTTCAAAAAATGAACCTGTACAGTCACCGGTTTGATGCTGTTTGTATCAAACGGCTTAAATGCGTCAATCAGTGCCACCGGAATGATCGGACATTTTGCCTTTGTTGCCGATTTGAAG
The DNA here is from genome assembly GCF_027924685.1 of Sellimonas catena. Lineage (NCBI taxonomy): Bacteria > Bacillati > Bacillota > Clostridia > Lachnospirales > Lachnospiraceae > Sellimonas > Sellimonas catena. The sequence continues at coordinate 67,332 of NZ_BSBO01000018.1, read as the reverse complement.
CTTCCTCCTTTGAAAGTCCCCGGTTTATTTCCCTCTTTAGATCTTGTTCCCTCCGCAAAAATCAGGTAATTTCTTCCACTTTTCACTTCATTTGTCACATCGATGATGACCTGCATGGCCTGCCTGACATCCTCCCTGTCAATCATGTACGCCTTCATGCAGGCAAAGACCTGTTTCAGAAACGGAATATTGGCAATTTCCTTTTTTGCGACAACCGAAAAAGGAACCGGGCATGCCTCAAGCACTGCCAGCACATCGTAAAGCCCCTGATGGTTTGGGAAAAACATAAATCCGTTTTCTTTCGGGATGTTTTCCTGTCCGTGTACTTCGATATGGACGCTGCCTCCCTTATTTGCCTTGTGGTCAATATACTTTAAAAGGCGGTATCGCTCTTCTTCCGTATATTTATCTACGTGGCTGGCGTAATAGCACAGTTTAATCCATCCGTACGGAACAAAAATCAGATTCCGGATGACCATCATTAATATACGCTTCATTTTTCTTCTCCTCTTATGCTTTCCTGTACTGTTCTATTGCTGTTTCGTACAGATTATTTCCTTTGCTGTCTGCCACTACGATAACCGGGAAATCTTTCACATACAGTTTGCGTACTGCCTCTGTTCCAAGATCCTCATAGGCAATCACTTCCGATGACTGGATGCACTTTGATAAAAGAGCTCCTGCTCCTCCGACAGCCGCAAAATAGACTGCCTTGTTTCTTACAACCGCATCCAGCACTTCCCTGCTTCTCTTTCCTTTTCCGATCATGGCTCCAAGGCCAAGATTCAAAAGTTCCGGTGTGTATTTATCCATGCGGCTTGCCGTTGTCGGTCCTGCTGATCCGATCGGACGTCCTTCTCTTGCCGGAGACGGCCCCATATAATAAATCATTTGACCTTTTATATCAAACGGAAGTGACTCTCCCCTGTCCAGAGTTTCCTTCATCCGCTTATGCGCGGCATCTCTTGCCGTATAAATCGTACCTGTAATATAGACATAATCTCCCGCCGTCAGTTCTTCGGCAGTCTTTTTATCGATCGGTGCGCTGATCTGCTTTTCCATCGTCTTATCCTTCCTTTCTGTATTCCATCTTTCTGCTGAGGTTCTTCCTACAGTTCCCGGACAATATGCCGGTTGACGTGGCAGCATATATTGACCGCCACCGGAAGTCCTGCAATATGTGTCGGATAAGTATTGATATGAACTGCCAGAGCTGTTGTAGTGCCTCCAAGTCCGCCCGGACCGATTCCAAGTCCGTTGATCTTTTCCAGCATTTCCTCTTCCAGTTCCCTGACATACGGAATCGTGGAATGAGCCCCGGTCTCACGTGTCAATGCCTGCTTTGCCATCAGTGCGCATTTTTCAAAAGTTCCCCCGATACCGACTCCTACCACCATCGGCGGACAGGCATTCGGACCCGCCTCGCTGACCGCCTTTAATATTGCGTCTTTGACTCCCTCGATGCCATCTGCCGGCTTTAACATGAAAACCCGGCTCATATTTTCACTTCCGAATCCTTTTGGTGCCACCGTAATCCGGACAGTATCTCCAGGGACAATGGAATAATGAATAACAGCCGGTGTATTATCTCCTGTATTGACCCGCTCAATCGGATCCCCTACAACAGATTTTCTCAGATATCCTTCGGTATAGCCTTTACGCACACCTTCATTGACAGCCTCCTCGACGGCTCCGCCCTCCAGATGGACATCCTGTCCGACCTCCAGAAAGACAACCGCCATCCCGGTATCCTGGCAGATCGGAATCATCTCATCCGCCGCAATCTGAAGATTTTCAGAAAGCTGTCCGAGAATCTGCCGTCCAAGCGGGGATGCTTCTGTCTCCTGAGAGTGTTTTAAGGCAGCCTCCATATCTTTTGAGAGATAATGGTTGGCTTCTATGCACATTTCTTTGATGTTCTCTGTGATCTCACTGACATTTACTGTACGCATCGTGTTTTCTCCTTATGTGATGTCTCCATATTCTTTCAAAAAACGCTCCGCTGATTCTTTCGCTCTCGCCTCACCGATACTGTATGTCCATCCCGGTTCATTGTCGTACATGTCTACGACTTCCTGACAGTAATGAATCAGATTTCCCGGATCTCCTTTGAGATGCTGGATCTGCTCCGCGTCCACCGCAAGCAGGAGATCTCTGGAAAACAGATACCGGATTTCATCATATGATTCGATCCACTCTTCTTTATAGGCCAGATTATAACGTGCCATCCACTCATCCGGTCTGGAAAGGGACAAAATCAAATAGAATGCGGCACAGACAGCCGCACTGTAACGAAACAGTGGAAAGTCTTTTTTATATACATTTACTATAACACCTGCCAAAATGAAAGACAAGACACATAATCCCCACAGTACCAGGACTCTCGAAAGCGTAAACCTGTATGCTTCGATATACATGCACATCCGGTATCCGGAAGAAAGGATCATCACATACGTGCAGCCGGAAAAAACGGTAAGGAGTCTCTGCATCAGCCGTTTTGGGTAAAACAGGTGGATGACCGCAAGAACAATCAGAAGATTGATGATACTGACTCCAAGCAGTTCAAAAAATCCGCTTCTTGCGTATTCTGCATAAGTATATCCATCCGGAAGCCCCATTCCTTGTCCGAAGAACAGTGATCCGAGCTGAATCGCACAGAAAATCAGATAAACTGCCGTCAGAATAGATATGCAGGTGATCCCTGCAACCTGAATCGGACGCTCTTCTTTTTCTTCCGTCTCAAAGTCCGGATCATAATTGACAAATGCCTGCCATACGGCAAAGCAGAGAATAAATCCAGCCAGAAACAGGGTGATCCAGCCTGTCGAAAAAGAAAATCCTCTAAAATTTCCAGTAAACAGACGGATAAATTCCGCAAATACTATATCTCCTGAAAAAAGGAGCGGAAAAATTACAAGCAAAAGCAAACCTGCCAGAATGATTCCGAGCACCACCTGTCCGATATAACCTGATTTCTTCTTTTCTTCCCCGTCTTCCTTACTTTTCCGGTATCGGATCAGTGCCCGGAATGGAGACAGAAGATTTCCGAGCGGAGCAAACATCATTCTCAGATAAACCACTGTATAAGAAAGGAAATTCCAGTTCCGGTCTTCATAAAACTGGTGGATCAGGATCAGAAAGAACAATCCGATACTTCCAAACCAGTTAAACATAATAAAGAAATCCGATGTCGTCAAAGTCGATGATACACCGAGCAGCACCATCACGGTCATATAATAGACTGTCTCTTTTTTCAGTTTCATTTCAAACATCCGGAAAAATCCCGCAAGAAACAGGCAGGTTACCAGCATCAGGACCGGAATCCCGATTCCGCTCATATTCCGGTACAAAAGAACCGCAAACAAGATCCCGTAGATCAGACTGCCCGCAAGCAGTTTTCCCGTCTTTTGTTCCATGATTACTTCATATCTGCTCTTCTCCATCCTTTTCCTCCTCTTCTTCTACATATTCGATCAGATCTCCCGGCTGACAGTGGAGCGCCTTGCAGAGTGCTTCCAGAGTCGTAAACCGTACGGCCTTTGCCTTATTGTTTTTCAGGATTGACAGATTGGCCATCGTGATATCGACTTCCTTCGACAATTCCGTCAGCCCGATCTTTCTTTTTGCCATCATGACGTCCAGATTCATACGTATTGCCATCTTCAGAACCCTCCTAAATTGTCAGATCATTTTCTTTTTTATAGCGGACCGCTTCTGAAAAGACACCCGCCAGCACGAAGCTGAACAACGCCGCAATAAAAAATACAACAATAATCACCACGCCTGCCACGGTTCCCGCAAATATGGTTTTCACAAGAAACGCTGCCGCAATCACAAAACTTGCCGTGCCCATGATCTTGAGTTCTCTCACGTTTTCATCTACAAAACAGTCCTGACTTATGACAGTCTTCATCATCTTCCTGAGGCAGAATACAATCGCAAGTCCCATCACACCGGAAATCAGATAAACCGCCACATACAGGATATAGTGTTCCCGGATGACTCCCGCAAAATGATCTCCCGCGTACCGTAAAAGAAACGGGGACATCAAAAGTACAATCACCCCGGAAACAAACATAAAATCCAGAATCCATTTTGTTCCCAGTATCAGTCTTCTCTCAGATCTTTTTCCCATCATTGTTTTGCATCCTCCTTGCTGCTCTTTGACTTTTCTATACCATAGCACGGTGCTTATTGTTTTTCAATATAGATTTATCGTTTTTCGATAAAATTAAGAATTTCTTCATTCACTACATTCAACCTGATACGGAAATTGAACTTCTAAAAAATATGTACAAACTTGACACTATATGATATAATGGTGTCAAGTTAAGCCAAAAAGGGTGATGTTATGATTGATTTAGATTCTTTAAAAAAACTTGTCAGGGAAAATGGTTATCTCTATACCAAAGACGTAACCAACGCAGGAATTCGCCGGGAATATCTCAAAAAATATTTGGAAGAAGGCAGCCTGATTCGGGAAAGTCGGGGAATCTATTCCTTTGCTGACAGTATCAATGATGAATTTGTATTGTTGCAGAGCAGATGTAAAAAAGGCGTTTTCTCTTATGGAACAGCATTGTATTTTCATGGCCTGTCAGATCGGTTTCCACAGATGATTTCCATGACAGTGCCGAAGACCTACAATGTATTTTATCTAAAAGAAGAATTATTTCATGTAGAGTTCCACAGAATCAAACCGTCCTTATGGGACCTTGGAATGATAAAGATGATCTCACCGCAGGGCGGGAAAATCACGGTCTATGATAGAGAACGGTGTATCTGTGATATGATACGAAGCCGCAAGCAGACTGATCCACAGGTTTTTATTCAGGCGGTGAAAGGATATTTTTCTTCCAAAGAGCGTGATAATATTCGCTTGATGGAATATGCCAAGAAATTTCACATTGAGGAAAAAGTGCAAGAGTATATGGAGATATTATGCTGAAAACACCAGAACAATTAAAAGGATCCATCCGCAGCCTGGCAAAAAAGAAAGGAATCCATGCACAGGAAGTCCTCCAGATTTTCATGTTTGAACGTATCATTGAACGTCTTTCCGTTTCTTCATACAAGGACAAGTTTATTTTAAAAGGCGGTCTTTTAATTTCCGCCATCCTTGGAATAACTGAACGGACTACAATGGATATGGACACAACTGTAAAAGGATTTCCAATGGATGAAAAGAGCATACGGAAAGCGATCACCGAAATTCTGAATCAGCCAGTGAATGATGGAATCGAATTTCAGCTTTTATACCTAACACCTATCCGTGAAGATGACGAATACGAAAATTTCCGTGCTTCGATCCAAGCGACTGGCGGAAAAATACGAAACGATTATCCGAAGAAATATCGGAAATACGCGTGCAAGAGATTTTTATGATTTACACCTTTTGTATCGACTATATCAGGAAAATGCAGACTGGGACCTTTTAAAACAGGCAGTTCTTTCCACAGCGAAGAAAAGAGATTCCTTATCCGTTCTGCAGGACACGGCACGTATTCTGCCAGCGTTGAGAGACTCAACTGTTCTGCAGGGTTTATGGAAAAGGTATCAAACACAAAATTTATATGCAAGAGAGATTACATATCCTGCTATCATGGAAACAATAACTGAGTTTACAGAGAGAATGAATTTCTAGCAAGAACTGTAAACAAAATATAGAAAAATCCTGATGTGCTGCATTTTACTTTTTTCTTTCGGAATTGTATAATAGGATATAAAGAGAGAAGAGAAAAGAGGAATGTATATGAATACAAACATCGATATGGAGCAGCTTGCTCAGGACGCAGATGACATCTTCCATCAGGGATTTGCCTGTTCGGAATCTGTCATCTATGCAATCCGTAAAAATTTTGAAATTGATCTTTCTGATGACGCCATTGCCATGAGCAGCGGATTTCCGTGGGGTCTGGGCGGAGGCGGCTGCATCTGCGGAGCTCTGGCAGGAGGTGCGATGTGCATCGGCTACTTCTTTGGCCGGAGGACGCCGGGAGATCCGAGAAATCAGCGTTGCTTCGCACTGACGAAGGAACTCCATGATTTCTTTACGGAATCCTTCCATTCGCCTTGCTGCGGAGTATTGATCAAAGACTACGACAGGGACGCCCCGGAACGGAAAGCCATGTGTACGGACATTGTCACTTCTACTACAAAAAAGACTGCGGAGATTATTTTAAGAGAGCTGAAACATGACGAACAGCAGGAATCCTAAGCGCGATTCCTGCTGTTCTTTCTTATGAATCTTTCTTTAATTCATCAATAATATTCTGTTTTTTGATCTTACTCATGGAGTAGAGCATCGTGATAAATACAACTGCAAATACCCAGATCACCGAAATGAGAATTCCTTCCCAAGGCTGTCGGAAATCTACAGCTGCTCCCTGGCTCAGAACCATAAACATGGCAAAGCTGATCAGAAGAGACAGGATTACTCCGTAGAAGATCGAACGGAATCCGTAGATCAGACACTCGTAATTCATCATCTTCTTCATGCTTTTCATATTCATTCCCATGGACTTGAGCATGGCGAATTCCCGTTTTCTCAGCATGATATTGGTGGAGATCGTATTAAACACATTGACTGCCGCAATCAGGGAGATCAGTGTAATAAATCCAAATGAAAGAATACGGATCGCGATCTGAATTCCTCTGTCCTGTTCATACTGCTGTGCAATATTTCTGAGCGCATCTTTATCGATCCCTCTCTCTTCCATTTTCTGAGTCAGATCTTCATAAGAGTTCTGATAATTGGAAGACTGAATCTGATAGCACCAGATAAATCCAGAACGGTTATAACTGTTCGTTCCAATGAGCTCTTCTCCACGACTCTCTGGAATCACAATCGTACAGATGGAATTTGAATTTTCAATCCCTTCCGGCATCTGATCTACGCGCTGTCCCAATACAAGGCTTTCTGCTCCGTTCATAATTGTATTTGGATCCTGATATTCCTCATCATAGGATGGATTTTCCGGAAGGATCTGGATATTGATCCCCTCCTGGCCTATCGTACGGACATTCTCATATCGCCCGCTGTCTCCATTATAGAACTGATAGTTATCATAAAAGAGGACTTCTCTGTTCCCTTTCTGCATATACGGAGCCGGATTCACTCCCTGAGAAGAAGCATACTCCTCAAACGCTTCATCTGAAAGTCCGATCACCTCAAAATATTCGTAATAATTTTTCTCATTGAATGGTGATGCTGCTTCCTCGGTAATTGTATAAAATTCCTGAAGTCCATATCCCCATATATAGTTCGTAGCCGCATCAGCGAGATCCTCTCTCGCAATCCCGGCCGGCATGCTCATTTCTCCATGAAGTTCTACTTCATCCACATCCTCGCCCTGCTCAAACATCTGAAGCAGGTCTTCCCGTTCATTATCTTTTCCTTCTATGTCATCTTCTTCGGAATCAACCAGCACAAACTGAAGTTCATATTCCGGTGCTTCCAGCATAAAACTTCCTGTCATGTCCATATAATTCGAGAACAGGGTTGCCGACGTAAAGAGCACAATGCTAATGGTCAGAGAAAATACAGTTGCACGGTATTTCTTCCGATCCCTCTTGTAGTTTTTATCTGCCAGCATTCCTTCCAGTCCAAACAGCTTCTGGATGATTTTCGGACTTTTCACTTCTTTTGCACGGATGCGGACATCCTTATTTGCCCGGATTGCCTCCAGCGGCGTGATCTTTTTAATTCTTGCCGCAGGAATCCAGACGGAAATGCAGATGATCAAAAACGCTATCAGAGCCGATAACAAAATGGCTCCCGGCGATGTCTGCAATGTCATCTTTCCGCTCTGCGTACCATGGATAAATTGAGCCATGGAATCTCCGATAAAGTACAGAGTAACTCCGATTCCTCCGATTCCGCAGAGAATCCCGATCGGAATTCCGATTGCCCCCACAACCAGTGCCTCCTGCCACATGGATCTGCGCAGCTGACGCTTCGTTGCTCCAATGGAGGATAACAGGCCAAACTGCGTCGTCCGTTCTCTAAGCGAAATAGAAAACGCATTGTAGATAAGGGAAACGGCTCCTACTCCAATGATCACAATCAGTATTGTCAACATTCCATTCAACATTCCTTCAAAGGAAGCGTTTCCAGAGACGCCCATCCATCTCAGGACACTGGTATTTCCCTGCATGGAAAACTCATCCTCATATTTTTCCATAAAAGCAAATGCGTCCGAAGGGTTTTTCAGTTCCATATAGATCTGGTTGACAGACTGGGATTCCTCTCCTTTTCCTATAAAAGCATCCAGACCTGCGCCTGCTACCTGGGTGTCTCCCCAGTGTTCCAGAAAACCAACTACTTCAAACTGTCTCTGCTCACGCTCCTGGAAAGTCTCCATTGGATTCCCTTCCTCATCAACCTGAATATAGGCATTGAAAGTCAGGCTGTTTCCCTCTGCATCTTTTCTGTCTCCCACCGGGAACGAAATCGTATCTCCGATTCGGATTTCATTATCGTTTTGCTGAAGTCCTCCCTGAATAATGATCTCATTTTCATTTTCCGGAAGCCTTCCCTGGGTCAGTTTGACAGAAAGCATTTCAGCCGCTTTTTCATCAATACTCTGCAGATACAGATATTGTCCGAAAAGATCCTCATCATTTTCACCGATCTTGGCATATCCGATCTCGGAAATTACGGAAGAATCTTTCACTTCCTCATTTTCCTGAAATTCTTTGACCTGCTCTTCGGAAAGCCCTTTTGCCGCAACATGCCAGTTTCCGTCAGTTTCTACCGCATAATCGTACATATATCTCTGCAAACTGATTCCCAGAGTGATGACCGCCGATATCATTGCGGTGGCAAGAATGACGCCGATGATCGTCACGATCGTTCTTGCCTTGTTCTGTTTCATTGTTCTGTTTGTAATGGTTGCAAAGATATTCATGAGCGGACCACCTCATCTCTTACAATCCGCCCGTCTTCCAGGGTGATAATCCGGTCCGCCTGAAGGGCGATATTTTCATCGTGGGTGATTACAAGCATCGTCTGATCGTATGCCCGGTTGGAATACCGCAGAAGATTCATGATCTCCTTACTGTTTTCCGAGTCCAGATTTCCGGTCGGCTCATCCGCCAGCAGAATAGCCGGGGCATTTAACAGTGCTCTTCCGATGGATACCCTCTGCTGCTGTCCTCCTGAAAGCTCGTTTGGCAGATGGTGAATCCGGTCTTTCATGTTCAGTACTTCGATCAGCTCGTCAAACCTCTTCTGATTAACCTTTCTTCCGTCCATCAGCACCGGAAGCGTCATGTTTTCCTCTACATTGAGGACCGGAATCAGGTTGTAAAACTGATAGATCAGCCCCACCTGTCTCCTTCTGAAGATAGCAAGCGCCTCCTCTTTCTGTGCATAGACGTCTTTTCCGTCCACATATACTTTTCCGGATGTCGGCCGGTCCACTCCTCCGATCAGATGAAGAAGTGTGGATTTTCCGGATCCTGATGATCCGATAATGGAGACAAATTCCCCTTTCTCCACTGAAAAAGAAACTCCGTTGAGAGCGTGTACCTCATTTTCTCCTTTTCCGTAAACTTTCGTCAGATTTTCTATTTTTAGAATTTCCATACTTTTCCTCCTCCTGCTTTCTGAAAATGAGTATACCCGGCCCGCATGACACCCGAATGACTTTTTCATAACAATTCTGTCACTTTGCATTTTTTAACGGTTTTCATAAAAACGCATCTGAAATTTTGCTCCTCCTTCTTTTGCGTTTTTTGCCGTAATCACTGCCTTCTCGTTTGAAAGGATGCTGCGTGAAAGCGCAAGTCCAATGCCAAAATTCTGCTGTTCCGACATTCTTCCTTTATAAAACCGCTCAAAAATGTGAGGAAGATCTTTTTCATCGATCCCCTTTCCGGAATCTGTCACCGAAATCTCCGTGTAGAGAGGATTCTCCTCCCAGGAAATCCGGATTGTTCCGCCGTAAGGGGTGTGTTCCATACAGTTTTTCAGTACATTTTCGACTGCCTCCATAGTCCAGGATTCATCTCCATAAAATGAGGCATCCTCATTTCCATTCAAAATGACCTGCTGCTCCCTAAGCTCCATCGGAATTTCAAGAACACTTAAGACTTCTCTCAAAAACGGTCTTACCATAATTTTCTGTTTTTCCAATGTAACCGCCCCTGCATCCAGTTTGGAAATTTTCAGAAGAGCCAGGATCAGCCACTCCATCCTCTGAAGCATCCCTGTCATTTCCCGGTATATTTTTCGTTTCTGTCCTTCTTCCATATCCGGTCTTCTGAGCCGTTCTACCATAAGATTTAAAGAAGTAAGGGGCGTGCGGATCTGATGGGAAATATCAGCAAGCGCATTGGCAAGATAACTCTTTTCCCGTTCCAGCTGCTCGTTCTGCTCTCTTAAACGAACAGTCATCTTATAGATCTCGTCTTTTAGAATTTCGAGATCCCCTTCCTTATATTCACCAAGCTCCAGCTGATCCTCTCCATGAAGAATCCGGTCGACCTTCTGGGTCAGTTTTTCCATATCCTCATACCGCCTTCTCAGGCAGATGAGAAAAATCCCAAGAAGGATCAGACCTTCCGCCATCAGATAAAAGACCGCATTTCCTCCTGTTAAAAGAAAACAGATGCAGACTGCAGCTGTAGTAAGCAGGAAAGCGGACATATAGCTTCCAATCTCCCGGTTCCGAAACAGTTTCATCCTTATCCCTCCATCTTATATCCAAGTCCCCGAACCGTTTTGATGATCTTCGGCTCCTGTGGATTGTCCTCGATCTTTTCTCTCAGTCTTTTAATATAGACTGTCAGCGTATTGTCATTGACATACTCTCCTGCAATATCCCAGATTTCCTCCAGAAGCATGGATCTTGACATCACCATGCCCCGATGCTGGAAAAAGACTAGCAGCAGCCTGTATTCCAGCGCCGAGAGAAATACTTCCTCTCCCTTTTTTGTCGTAATTCCCTTGACCGGATCCACACAGATATCCTGACAGGAAAGCATCTTCTGGTTCCGGCCCGTTCTTCTGAGTACCGTCCGCATTCTGGATACAAGCTCCCTTGGCCGGAACGGCTTGCTGATATAATCATCCGCTCCCATCTCCAGTCCGGTCACCACGGAAAATTCATCGTCCAGCGCCGTCAGAAAAATAATCGGAATCTCATATCTGGACTTGATCTGTGTACAGGCACTGTAACCGTTTCCCTGTGCCAGCGTAACATCCAGAAGGATCAGGTCAAATTCCTGCTCTTCCAGAAGTCTCATCGCTTTTTCCTGCCCTTCGGCGTACTGTACTTCAAAGCCTTCCCCCTTTAAAAATTCTGTCAGATTTTCTATAATCAGCCGGTCGTCCTCCACCAGCAGAATTTTTGTCGTCTGCATACCCGGTCTCTCCTTTCATCATCTTCTTCCTGTTTTTCATTAAACAGGATAGGCAGAAAAAAGTCAACTCATCTGAATTTTTCCTTGACTCTTTCCTGGCATTCTGATATTCTGATTCGAGAAATAAAATAAAGACTTACCGCCGGGTAATCAAGCGTTGGATTTTGTATCGTAGGCCTTTGAAGATACAAAATGTCAGCGCTTTTCTTTTTGTCTTTTCCGGCGTGGAAGTCCGAAATAAAATAACAGGAGGGTTTTATGACGAAAAATACACCATTTCAGGATTTTATCAGGTATTCCTTTTTCAGCATTATGGGTATGATTGCCATTTCCTGCTATATTCTTGCTGATACCTTTTTTGTGGCCCAGGGACTGGGGACAAATGGTCTTGCAGCCCTGAATCTTGCCATTCCGACCTATGATTTTATTCATGGAACCGGACTGATGCTCGGAATGGGAGGCGCTACCCGTTTTTCCATTCTGAAAAGCCAGAATAATCAGAAGGGTGCCGATACGATTTTTACGAATACCGTATATCTGGGGATCTTTTTCTCAATAATTTTTATGCTCGGAGGGCTGTTTTTCTCCGGTTCCCTGGCAAGACTCCTTGGTGCCAATCAGAATACCTTCGAAATGACAAATACGTATCTACGTGTGATGATGCTGTTTTCACCGGCCTTTATTTTTAATGATATCATTCTCTGTTTCGTAAGAAACGACGGCAATCCAAGACTTTCCATGATTGCAACCGTATGCGGAAGTCTGTTCAATGTCGTATTTGACTATATTTTTATCTTCCCTTGCAATATGGGAATGCTTGGTGCGGTTCTTGCCACCGGATTTTCTCCGGTTGTCGGACTCACTATCATGTCCCCGCACTGGCTTGGAAAGAAAAGAGGATTCCATTTCCGGAAACTGGTTCCGGATGCAGATTCCATCCGTACCAATATTTCCCTTGGATTTCCTTCCCTGCTGTCCCAGATCAGCGCCGCGATTGTCATGATTATATTTAATATGCTGATTCTGGGCCTGGAAGGCAATACAGGAGTAGCTGCCTACGGAGTCATCGCCAATATTTCCCTCGTGGTTCTTTCTTTCTATACCGGAATCGCCCAGGGAATCCAGCCGCTTGTCAGCCATTCCTACGGCCGGAAAAAGACGGACGGCATCCGGCAGTTTCTGCGCTACGCCATGATTTCCATGGTGATCCTGTCCGCAGTGATGTACCTGATCCTCTTTGTATTTGCGGATCCGATCGCATCTGCATTTAACAGCGAACACAACGCAAAGCTGCAGGAGATTGCAATAACCGGACTGAAGTTATATTTTACCTCCCTTGTGTTTGCGGGATTCAATATCATCCTTTCGATGTACTTTACTTCCGTCGAGAAGGCACTTCCGGCACAGATCATCTCTCTCCTGCGGGGGCTGATCCTGATTATCCCGATTGCCTTTCTCTTTGCAAACCTCTGGGACATGACAGGTGTCTGGATGTCCTTCCCGGCTACCGAGCTTGTGACGGCGGTTGTTGGAGCTGTACTGTATTTCATTTACAAAAACCGGCTTTATAGCAAATAAAAAAACAGGAAGACATTCTCGATCTGAGAACATCTTCCTGTTTTCTATGTAACCGTGCACAAAACAGGTGCGCGGTCACTTCTTTATTCTTCTGTCACTTCTTCGTTCTCTTCCTGGCTTTCTTCCTCTTCGTCCCCATCGTCTTCCGTCTTTCTGACTTTTGCGATGCTTGCCACGCTGACGTTATCGTCCAGGTTGATGAGTTTGACGCCGGATGTAATCCGTCCCAGTTTTGAGATGCCGGAGCACTCGGTCCGGATGATAATGCCTTCGGTATTGATAATCATGATCTCATCCTCCTCATCGACGGCTTTCACACCTACGACATTTCCTGTCTTTTCAATGATCTTGTAGCATTTGATTCCTTTTCCGCCTCGATTCTGTGGTGTGAATTCTTCCATAGCGGTCAGTTTTCCCATACCTTTTTCCGATACAATCAGGAGATATTCTCCCTGGATATCAAGCTGCATTCCGATAACTTCATCCTGATCACCAAGATTCATTCCACGTACTCCCATGGATGTTCTTCCTGTCGGCCGGACATCTGTTTCGTGGAAGCGGATACACTGTCCGTATTTTGTTACAAGCAGAATGTCCTTCGTATCGTCTGTCGTCTTAACCTCGATCAGTTCGTCGTCCTCTCTGAGTGTGATGGCTGCCAGTCCTGTCTTTCTGACATTTGCGTAGTCCATGATCGGAGTCTTCTTGACAAGACCCTTCTTGGTTGCCATGAACAGATACTGTCCTTCTTCATACTCCTTGATCGGGATGACTGCGGTGATCTTCTCCTCCGGCTGAAGCTGAAGCAGATTGATGATCGCCGTTCCTCTTGCGGTCCTTCCCGCCTCCGGAATTTCATATCCTTTCAGACGGTAGACTCTTCCCGTATTGGTGAAGAACATAATATAGTGATGGGTTGAGCACATAAAGAGTTCTTCCACGTAGTCCTCATCCAGTGTCTGCATTCCTTTGATGCCGCGTCCTCCTCGGTTCTGGCTCTTGAAGTTGTCCGTTGTCATCCGCTTGATATAGCCCAGCTTTGTCATGGTGATCACAACGTCCTCCCTCGGAATGAGATCTTCTGTAGAGATGTCGTACACATCGAATCCGATCTGTGTCCGTCTCTCGTCTCCGTATTTTTCGCTGATCGCAAGGATCTCTTCTTTGATGACTCCAAGAAGCAGGTTTCTGTCTGCCAAAATTGCTTTCAACTCCCCGATCCGTTTCATCAGTTCTTCAAATTCTTTTTCCAGCTTCTCTCTTTCCAGTCCGGTCAGAGCACGCAGACGCATGTCTACGATTGCCTGTGCCTGTGCGTCGGAGAGCTGGAAGCGTTCCATCAATTCCGTCTTTGCAAGCTGTACGGTCTGGGAACCACGGATGATCTTGATGACTTCGTCAATATTGTCAAGGGCAATGAGCAGTCCCTGTAAAATATGGGCACGCTCTTCTGCCTTGTTTAACTCGTACTGGGTTCTTCTCGTAATGACTTCTTCCTGATGTTTCAGGTAATGTCCGAGCATATCCAGAAGATTCATGATCTTCGGCTCCCCGTTCACGAGTGCCAGCATGATGACTCCAAACGTATCCTGGAGCTGGGTGTGCTTGTAGAGCTGGTTTAAGATGACGTTTGCGTTGGCGTCACGTCTCAGCTCAATACAGATTCTCATACCTTCCCGGCTGGACTGGTCGCTTAAGTCAACGATACCGTCGATTCTCTTTTCTTTCACCAGATCCGCAATCTTTGCAATGAGTCTTGCTTTATTGACCATGTACGGGAGCTCTGTCACAATGATCCGGCTCTTGCCGTTTGCCATGGCCTCAATATTAGTTACGGCCCGGACAACAATCTTTCCTCTTCCGGTGCGGTACGCCTCGTTGATTCCTCTTGTTCCGAGGATCGTCGCTCCGGTCGGGAAGTCCGGTCCTTTTACAATCTTCATAATGTCTTCGATGGTCGTTTCTTTATTCTCCATCTGGTCATCGATGATCCTGACTACCGCACCAATGACTTCTTTTAAGTTGTGCGGCGGAATATTTGTCGCCATTCCGACCGCGATACCGGAGGTTCCGTTTACGAGAAGATTCGGAAATCTCGCCGGAAGTACAACCGGTTCCTTTTCCGTCTCGTCAAAGTTCGGCTCAAAGTCTACGGTATTTTTATTGATATCCGCAGTCAGTTCCATGGAAATTTTACTGAGTCTTGCCTCTGTATAACGCATGGCTGCCGCGCCGTCCCCGTCCACGGATCCGAAGTTTCCATGGCCGTCTACAAGCGGATAACGTGTGGACCAGTCCTGTGCCATATTAACCAGGGCTCCATAGATGGAACTGTCACCGTGCGGATGATATTTACCCATCGTATCACCGACGATACGCGCACATTTACGGTGCGGCTTGTCCGGACCGTTGTTCAGCTCGATCATCGAATACAGGATTCTTCTCTGTACCGGCTTCAGACCGTCCCTTACATCCGGAAGCGCACGGGAAGCGATAACGCTCATGGCATAGTTGATATACGACTCTTTCATTTTTTTCTCAAGATCGATTTCCTCGATCTTATCAAAGATAGTATCTTCCATTGCTTATCTCCCTTCCCTTATACATCCAGATTCTTCACGTATTTCGCATTTTCCTCGATGAACTCACGTCTCGGTTCGACCTTGTCTCCCATCAGAGTCGTAAATGTCAGATCCAGTTCCGAGGATGTCTCTTCATCCATCGTCACACGGATCAGAATTCTCTGTTCCGGATCCATCGTCGTCTCCCAGAGCTGATCTGAATCCATCTCACCAAGTCCTTTGTATCTCTGGATCTTGTTATTCTGGTCACGTCCCACTTCCGCGAGAATGGATGCAAGCTCCTCATCGCTGTACGCATACCAGACTTTTTTATTTTTCTCAAGTTTGTAAAGCGGCGGTTTTGCAAGGTATACATGTCCTTCTTTGATCAGATCCGGCATAAACCGGTAAAGGAATGTCAGAAGCAGGGTACTGATATGTGCCCCGTCCACATCCGCATCGGTCATGATGATAATCTTGTCATACCGTAGCTTGCTGATATCAAAATCTTCATGGATTCCGGTTCCGAAAGCTGTAATCATAGCCTTGATCTCCGCGTTTGCGTAAATCTTGTCCAGTCGTGCCTTCTCCACATTCAGAATCTTACCACGAAGCGGCAGAATCGCCTGGGTCGTACGGTCTCTCGCCGTCTTTGCGGAACCGCCGGCGGAGTCTCCCTCTACAATGTAGATTTCACAGTTTTTCGGATCCTTGTCGGAACAGTCCGCAAGCTTTCCAGGCAGAGACATGCCTTCCAGCGCCGACTTTCTTCTTGTCAGATCACGCGCTTTTCTCGCTGCCTCTCTCGCTCTTTGTGCCATCACAGACTTCTCAATAATTGTCTTTGCCACAGCCGGATTCTGCTCCAGGAAAATCTCAAGCTGGGAGCTTACGATACTGTCGACCGCTCCTCTTGCCTCGCTGTTTCCAAGCTTCTGCTTTGTCTGTCCCTCAAACTGAGGCTCCGGAAGTTTAACACTGACAATGGCAGTCAGTCCTTCCCTGATATCTTCACCGCTCAAGCTCTGCTCATTTTCCTTGATCAGTTTATTCTTCTTTGCATAAGCGTTGAACGTCTTTGTCAGAGCATTACGGAATCCCACAATATGAGTACCACCTTCCGGTGTTGTAATATTATTGACAAACCCGTATGTACTCTCTGTGTAGGAATCGTTATGCTGCATTGCAACCTCCACATACACATCATCTCTTGTGCCCTCACAGTAGATAATCTGCTCATAAAGAGGCTGCACGCTTCGGTTTAAATAGCTTACAAATTCGCGGATTCCTCCTTCATAGTGGAAGGACTCCTCCCGTTTTTCCTCTCTGTCGTCTTTTAATGTGATCTTCAGATTTTTTGTAAGGAATGCCATTTCACGGAGACGCTGTCTTAACACTCCGTAATCAAACACTGTCTCCTCAAAAATCGTCTCGTCCGGAAGGAAAGTGACTTTCGTTCCGGTTTTATCAGGGTCACATTCCCCGATTACAGTCAGCGGAGTGACGACCTTGCCTCTCTCATAACGCTGTTCATGAATTTTGCCGTCTCTCCATACTTCTACTACAAGCCAGTCTGAAAGCGCATTGACAACGGATGCCCCTACTCCGTGAAGACCGCCGGATACCTTGTATCCTCCGCCTCCGAATTTTCCGCCGGCATGAAGTACCGTAAATACGACTTCCACGGCAGGAAGCCCGGATTTATGGTTGATGCCGGTTGGAATGCCTCTTCCGTTGTCAATGACTGTCACGGAATTATCCGCGTTGACCGTCACTTCGATCGTATCACAAAATCCCGCAAGCGC
The DNA here is from genome assembly GCF_027924685.1 of Sellimonas catena. Taxonomy (NCBI): domain Bacteria; kingdom Bacillati; phylum Bacillota; class Clostridia; order Lachnospirales; family Lachnospiraceae; genus Sellimonas; species Sellimonas catena. Next base: position 50,021 of record NZ_BSBO01000018.1, on the reverse strand, counting down.
CTCATCCACCGCATTGTCCACGATTTCGTACACAAGGTGGTGAAGTCCTCTTGCAGAAGTGCTGCCGATATACATTCCTGGTCTTTTGCGGACCGCCTCCAACCCTTCCAAGATCTGGATTTGATCTCCACCATATTCTGCGCTCATACTGATCCTCCTATTAATTTTCATTTGTTACATGTCCATTCTGGACAAGGAACACTTTATTGATTGAAAAACGATGATTCACGAACTCTTCCACACCGGTACAGGTGATCAGAGTCTGAATATCGTGTATGCTGTCTAATAAATAGTTTTGCCTGTGTTTATCAAGTTCAGACAACACATCATCCAAAAGTAAAACCGGCGTGTCATGAATCACCCGCTTTACGATCTCAATCTCCGCAAGCTTCAGGGAAAGTGCCGCTGTACGCTGCTGTCCCTGAGAACCGAACTTCCGGATGTCCATATCATGGATCCGAAAGCAGATATCATCCCGGTGTGGACCCGCAGAGGTACTCTTCATCCGGATATCCCGCTCCCGGTTCTTTTTCACCGCCTCCTCAAGGGACATCTCCCCTGTGGACGGTTCGTACTCCATGACAAGCCGTTCCTTTCCCCCGGTCAGCTTTTCATGTATCTCTCCGACGATCTCATTGATCTCCCGGATAAACTTCCGCCTTCCTTCCATGACCAGCTCCCCGTACCGGATGAGCTGCAGATCCCAGATGTCCAGCGTATCTCTTAAATTATCCTGAAATGCCATCTCTTTTAACAGTCGGTTCCTCTGGTTGACCACCCGGTTATAGTCCGCCAGGTTGTTCAGATAGATCTTATCGAGCTGGGAGAGCTCCAGATCCATGAACCGTCTCCTCTGAGCCGGACCATCCTTGATAATATTCAGATCCTCCGGTGAAAAAAACACCAGATTAATGATCCCGAACAGTTCGCTTGCACGTTTCACCGGCATCCGGTTGATGGCCGCCCCCTTCGGGCTGTTTTTTTTCAGATGGATATCGATTCGAAAAGGAACCCCATTTTTCAGAACCTCGACCTCAATATGGGATTCCTCTTTTCCAAACGAAATCATATCCCTGTCCTTTGTTCCGCGGTGCGACTTCGTCGTGCCCGCAAGGTAGACCGCCTCAAGAATATTCGTCTTTCCCTGGGCATTATCCCCGTGAAAAATATTTGTGACAGGATGAAATTCAAGATTTAAAAGTTCATAATTTCTAAAATTTTTTAATTTCAATGACTGGATGATCATGCCGCACCTGTCCGCTATTTCTGTATTTTGATTTCCTGTCCGTCGAAGGATACGACGTCCCCGTCATACAGCTTTCTTCCGCGTCTTGTGTCGACACTTCCATTGACCTTCACAAGGCCGTCCTGGATGACTTCTTTCGCCTCTACCCCGGATTCACAAAGTCCGGCGGCTTTCAGCGCCTGTCCAAGTTTGATAAATTCATCCCGAAGTGTAATTGTCTCCATCTGGTAACCTCTTTCCTTTAGATTGCGTTAAAGTTGACCGGAAGGATCAGATATACATAACTTTCCTTCTCATCCTTGATAAAGCATGGAGCCTTCGCATTCATAAAGTAGAGCGCGACATCCTCGTCATCGATCACTCTCAGGGCATCGATCAGGAATTTCGGATTGAATCCGATCAGAAGATCCTTTCCTTCTTTTGTGATAAAAATCTCCTCATCCATGGATCCAAGCTGTGACTGAATCTTCAGCTCCATTGTTTCGTCGCCGATCTGAATGATGATCGGACGCTTGTCTCCTTCTTTTACAAGAAGCGTTGCACGGTCAATACAGTTTAACAGTTCTTTTTTATTAATGTGTACCTTCGTCTCATAATCGCTTGAGAGCATCTGCTCAATGCGGAAATACTCTCCCTCGATCAGACGGGATACGACAACAGTCTGATCAAATTCAAATACAATATGATTTTCTGCAAAGTAAATCTGTACTTCGCTCTCGGCATCGCCGGATAAAATCTTGCTGATTTCTGTGAGTGTCTTTCCTGGAACGACAACTTTTTTATGGTCATAGTTGTCTTTCAGCTCAATCTTCCGGATGGAGATTCTGTGACCGTCCAGTGAAACTACTTTCAGAATGTTATCTTCTACTTCAAACAGCTCACCGGTCATCAGCTTGTTGCTCTCTGTATCAGCAATAGAAAAGATTGTCTGGCGGATCACTTCTTTTAATGTATATTGTGATACCAGAATGGATTCGTTCTTTTCAATATATGGAAGGTAGGCGAAATCACTTCCGGATTTTCCGGCAATCTGAAATTTCGCTTTCTCACAGGTAATTAATGTTTGTTCATTTTCATCCGTTGTGATAACGATTTCACTATCCGGGAGCTTTCTGACAATTTCAGAAAAGATTTTTGCATCCAGAGCAATCATACCAGGCTGTACAATTTCACCTTCGATAATTGTTTCGATTCCAAGTTCCATATCATTTGCTGTCAGTTTGATTATATCGTTTGTCGCATCAATCAAAATACATTCCAGAATCGGCATTGTTGTTTTAGAAGGAACTGCTTTGGAGACGATTCCCACACCTTTTGCCAGATTGGATTTTGTGCAGATAATTTTCATGTGTATAACTCCTTTCGCTGAGCCAGATAAATTTTTATATATAAGATATCCGCATTCGCCGCCTTAGGATGTGTGGATATGTGCATAACCTGTGCAAACCCGCGCCAGTTCGTGGATTCCGGGATGGAAATCTTCGTTGAACGGGCTTGGATTTCATGAGGATGAATGCAGGAAAATCATCAAAGCGGACTGATTTTCTTTTGAATGATACTGATTGTATTTTTCAGAGAATCATTGTTTTCCATATCTTTCGACACTTTATCCACACCATGTTTCACAGTCGAGTGGTCTCTTCCGCCAAGTAAGGATCCGATCATTTTCAGAGGGGTGTCTGTCATGGAACGGCAAAGATACATGGCAATATGGCGTGCGCTTGTTGTCTTTGCATCGCGGCTTGCGCTCTTTAAGTCCGCTACAGAGATCCCGAAATGTTCGGAAACTGTTTCGATGATCAGTTCCGGCGTGATCTTCCGGTTTTCATCCGGCGAGATCAGATCTTTTAAAGCCTCGGCTGCAAGTGAAATATTGATCTCTTCGTTCTTTAATTTATACAGTGCGATCAGTTTGTTAAGAGAACCTTCCAGCTCCCGGATGTTGGATTTGATGTTAGTCGCAATAAACTGCAGAACATCTTCCGGAATATGGTAGCGTTCCAGCTGATCGGATTCGATTTTTTTCTTCAGAATTGCCATTCGGGTCTCGTAATCCGGAGCCGAAATATCAGCGATGAGTCCCCACTCAAACCGGGTACGAAGCCGTGCCTCCAGTGTTTCGATATCCTTAGGAGGTTTGTCCGAGGAAATGATGATCTGTTTTCCGGCCACATGCAGGTGATTGAATGTGTGGAAAAACTCTTCCTGGGTACTCTCCTTTCCTATAATAAACTGGATATCGTCAATCAGGAGCACATCGACATTTCTGTATTTATCACGAAAAGCAGTCATCGGAAGTTCGTTTCCTGTTTTACCGCTTCTGAGGGATTCGATCAGTTCATTGGTAAAGGCCTCACTTGTCACGTAGAGAACCTTTTTCTTCGGATCTTTTTCCAGAATAAAATGAGCAATCGAATGCATCAGATGGGTTTTCCCAAGTCCTACACCTCCGTAGAGGAATAAAGGATTGTATACTTCACCCGGTGATTCTGCAACTGCAAGGGATGCGGCATGGGCGAAATTGTTGTTTTTGCCGACGACAAAGGTATCAAATGTATAGCGCGGGTTTAAGTTTGCACGCTCTATCATAAGAAGATTGTCGTTTTTCTTTGTGTGTGCCGCTGCTTTTTTCTTGTGAGCATTTGCTATTTCTTCTACCTTTTCCAGTTCGCTCGGGTTATCCGGAATAAATTTGACATCATACTCGATTCCGGTAATTTCAGCGATCGAAACTTTAAATGGAAGGAGGTATTTTTTCTCTATGTAATCGATATAATCACCGGTCCCATCTAACGTCACGAGAATATAGACGGTATTTTCAATTACATCATAGACTTTTAATGGAAGAATCCATGTTTTAAATGAAACGTCGGAAAGACTATGCTCAAGTCTTAAATTTTCAATTATTTCATTCCATTTTTCTGTTACGATGTCCATTTTGATGACTCCTAATCTTATTGTTTTAGTACTGTCCGCCTGTCAGAGACGTCTGATCAGGACATGACTGAAAAGCACAGCAAAAAACACCCGACACAAAAAAACGGGCCGGATTTTCGCTGCGATCTCGTGAAATAAATAGATTCACTCCCTTATATATTACAACAAAAAGATTTCAAGTGCAATGTAAAATCGATGTGGATAAGATTTTGAACAGTGGAAAACCGCATGAAACCGGAAAAAAAATGACGAATTTAGTAGAATCCAACATGTTTTCCACACAAAATCACAAAATTATCCACAAAATGTTGAAAACATGTGGAAATCAGCGTGTAAAGCATTCCGGAGCAGATAAAATTGTTCCGGTCCTGTGGAAAGGAGCTGTATAACTGTGGATCCTTGTGAAAAAACGTAAAAAAATCACGGAATTACTTGACTTGCAGGGGGTTTTTGACTATAATCAGACGTGGTGTCTTTTAGCAAAGAACGATATTAATGTACTTATATTTATATATATAAGTTTCAGGTTAAGGAGGTGGAAAGTAATGAAAATGACATTTCAGCCAAAGAAACGTTCCAGAGCGAAAGTTCATGGATTCAGAGCAAGAATGAGCACGGCAGGCGGAAGAAAAGTTCTCGCAGCCAGAAGAGCAAAAGGAAGAAAAAGATTATCAGCGTAGGCCGCATATATGTGGCCTTTTCTTCTATACAGAATGAAGAAAAGGCGGATAATCTGCGTACCGTAGAACATATCAGGAGCATACGGCAATGCAGTTTTCAGAATCATTGAAAAAGAACAGGGATTTTCAGCTGACCTATAAAAAAGGAAAATCCTATGCAAACAGATATCTTGTCATGTATGTCAGAGAGAATGGTACCTCGGGCAACAGACTGGGACTTTCAGTCAGCAAAAAGGTAGGGAACAGTGTAGTCCGTCACAGGGTTACACGGCTATTGAGAGAAAGTTATCGACTGCAGGAAGAGCATTTCCGGCGTGGATATGACATAATTATCATTGCACGGGCTTCGGCAAAGGACAAAAGCTATCAGGAAATAGAAAGTGCAGTGGTCCATCTCGGAAAACTTCATCATATATATTTACAGGACACACAGCAGGATTCTTCGGATAAGGGAAATGAAATGGAGATGAAACGATGAAAAAACTGTTGCTTGCAGTAATTCGTTTTTACAGAAAGCATTTATCAAAGTACAAGCTGCCGACACAGCACTGTATTTATACGCCGACCTGTTCGGAGTACGGACTGGAGGCAATCGAGAAGTACGGAGCCTTAAAGGGAGGACTTCTTACGGTCTGGAGAATACTCAGATGTAATCCGTTCCACCGGGGAGGATACGATCCGGTACCGTAATTAAATAATACCTGAATATGGAGGAGAACTGATGGAAGGTTTATTATTGACACAGTCATCGGCTCCGATCGTCGGCCAGATTTCCTGGCTTCTGGGGCATCTGATGAACGGAATTTTCAGTGTGCTTAGTAATGTATTCCATATTGAAAATATTGGTCTTTGTATCATTATTTTTACAATCATTATCTATACACTGCTTCTTCCATTGACGTACAAACAGCAAAAGGCGTCAAAACTGACCGTTGTAATGAATCCGGAGCTTAGAAGGATTCAGAACAAATATAAGAACAAAAAAGACCAGGCATCGATGATGAAGATGCAGGAAGAAACCAAGATGGTCTATGAGAAATACGGAACTTCCATGATGGGAGGCTGTTCGCAGCTTTTGATCCAGCTGCCGATTCTGTGGGGGCTGTTTTATGTAATCCGTAATATCCCGGCTTATGTAGACGGAATCAAAGAAGTTTACATGCCGCTCGTAAATCAGCTTTTGTCCACCGAAGGCGGACAGGCGGCAATGGAGGCGCTTGGTAAGACGAATGCGATTGCAATGGATCCGTCCAGATATAAATTCAGCCAGCCCAACGTTATGGTGGATGCGCTTTACAAATTTCAGGAAAGCAGCTGGGATACTCTGGCCGACAAACTGCCGGATCTGGAGTCGCTGATCCGTTCTACTCAGGATAGTCTGACACATTTGAATTCTTTCCTCGGAATCAATATTGCGGAAACTCCACTGAATATTTTCATGAATTCGATTCAAACAGGAGCTGTTATAGCGGCAATCCTGGCTCTGTCTATTCCGATTATTTCGGGATTGACACAGTATATCAGTATGAAACTTTCACCGACGGCAGCGCCGACAGAAAATGACAGCAGTGACAATTCCATGGTAAATTCCATGAATGCAACGATGAAGATCATGCCGTTATTTTCAGTGGTAATGTGTTTTACATTCCCTTCCGGTATCGGACTTTACTGGATCGCCAGTGCAGTAGTACGTATGATTCAGCAGCTTGCTATTAATAAATATCTTTCCAGGATATCGATTGAAGAACTGATTGAGAAGAATCAGAAAAAAGCGGCGAAAAAGAGAGAAAAGAAGGGCACAAACGCACAGAAACTTTCTGAGATGGCTCAGGTTCACGCAAGAAGCATTGAAGAGCCAAAACAGAAAAAGATGACAGAAAAAGAAAGAGAAGAAGCCTTACAAAGAGCGGCTGAGAAGAGCAAAAACGCAAAATCAGGAAGCCTCGCAGCGAAAGCAAATCTGGTAAGACAGTATAATGAAAGTAATCATAAAGACAGTCAAAAGAAGTAAGAGATGAAGAAAGAGGTTATCAGGATGGGTGAAATTACAGTATCAGCAAAAACAGTGGATGATGCAATTACAGAAGCCCTGATCCAGCTTGGTGTTACAAGTGATATGCTGGAATACGATGTAATTGAAAAAGGAAGCAGCGGTTTTCTTGGAATCGGAAGCAAACAGGCTGTCATCCGTGCATGGAAAAAGAAAACAGTAGAAAAAGAAGATGAATTAGAAGAGCTTAAAGAAGAAATCCAGGAGGTCATCTCTGAGGTAAAAGGCGAAGAAAAAGCAGTAAAACCGGAGATGAAATCCGAGGTAAAAGAGAAAAAACCGCGCAGAGAAAAGAAAGAGCGGAAAGAAAAAAGAGAAAAAGAAGCGGCTGAAGTGAAAGAAGTAAAAGAAACAAAGCCGGTTCAGGAGAGTAAAAAGCTCGCAAAAGTGCAGGATGAGACAATTGCAGCATGTGAGAAATTCCTCACAGACGTGCTTCACGCAATGGATATGGAAGTTAAAATTTCATCCCGTATTGATGAAGAGGGCGCCCTCGAAATCGTGATGGATGGAAAGAATATGGGAATCCTGATCGGTAAGAGAGGTCAGACACTGGATTCTCTTCAGTATCTTACAAACAGAGTAGCAAACAAGACACAGGATGGATATGTGAGAGTGAAGCTGGATACAGAAGACTACAGAAGAAGAAGAAAAGAAACTCTCGAAAATCTTGCGAAAAACATTGCCTACAAGGTAAAGAGAACGAAGAAACCGGTTGCTCTGGAACCGATGAATCCATACGAAAGAAGAATTATTCATTCTGCTCTTCAGGCAGACCGTTATGTGACGACACACAGTGAAGGAGAAGAGCCTTACAGAAGAGTCGTAGTAACCTTAATCAGAAATAAGTAAAGATAGAAAAAGGGCTGATTTCCATGACAACAGGAGAATCTGCCCTTTTTGTTTTTCGAACAGGAAAATATTTCCAGTGCAGAATATGCAGGAACAAGAGAGGGTGCAGACATGATGAAAGTAACGGAGACAATCGCAGCGATCTCGACAGCCATGTCGGATTCCGGAATCGGAATTGTAAGGATCAGCGGACCGGATGCATTTGAAATTGCAGACAGGATTTATAAAGGGAAGAAAACACTTTCCTCGCAGCCATCTCATACCGTACATTATGGGTGGATCAAGGACGGGGAAAATACGATAGATGAAGTGCTGGTGATGCTTATGAGAGGACCGCACAGCTATACAGGAGAAGATACCGTGGAAATCGACTGCCACGGGGGAATCTTTGTCGTCAGAAAAATACTGGAAACCGTACTGAAAAACGGCGCCAGAGCTGCTGAACCGGGTGAATTTACAAAGAGGGCTTTCCTGAATGGAAGGATGGATCTGTCGCAGGCAGAGGCGGTCATAGACGTCATTCATTCCAAAAATGAGTATGCCTTGAAGAATTCAGTCAGTCAGTTGAAAGGAAGCGTACAACGCAAAATCAGCGCCATGAGGGAAGAAATTCTGTATCATACAGCCTACATTGAGTCTGCCCTGGATGATCCGGAGCATATTTCTCTGGACGGATACGGAGATACCCTTGTGGAAAAAGTAGAGGAATTGTTGAAAGAACTGAAAAAACTGATCGATACTGCGGATAACGGCAGGATGATGCAGGAAGGAATCCGGACGGTGATCGTAGGAAAGCCAAATGCAGGGAAGTCCTCTCTTCTGAATGCGCTGGTAGGAGAAGAGCGGGCCATTGTGACGGAGATTGAGGGGACGACAAGGGATATTCTGGAAGAGCACATCCAGTTAAACGGAGTCAGCCTGAATATTATGGATACGGCCGGAATCCGAAAGACAGAAGATGTGGTGGAAAAAATCGGCGTCGACCGGGCGAAAAATCAGGCAGAAGATGCGGATTTGATTATTTTTGTAGTTGACTCATCGCGAAATCTGGATGAAAATGATTTTGAGATCATGGAGATGATCCAGGATAAGAACGTGATTGTTCTGTTGAATAAGTCGGATCTTGAGACAAAGGTGACAAAAGAAATGATCCAGGAACATCTGGATAAGCCGATGATTGAGATTTCAGCAAAGGAAGAAGAGGGAATCTACGAACTGGAACAGACCGTAAAGGAGATGTTTTTCCGGGGCGAGATTGCTTTTAATGATGAAGTCTATATTACGAATGTGAGGCAGAAAGAGGCTCTGGAACAGGCCTTTACAAGCCTGAAACAGGTAAAACGAAGTATCGAAGACGGCATGCCGGAGGATTTTTATACGATTGATCTGATGGATGCATACGAAGCACTTGGAAGTATTACGGGAGAAACGATAGGAGAGGATCTGGTTAATGAAATATTCAGTAAATTCTGTATGGGAAAATAAAGACGTGTACGATGTTGCTGTAATCGGCGCCGGACATGCGGGCTGTGAGGCGGCCCTGGCGGCGGCAAGACTTGGGATGAGGACGATTGTCTTTACGGTCAGCATGGAAAGCGTGGCGATGATGCCGTGCAATCCGAATATCGGCGGAACATCAAAGGGACATCTGGTAAAAGAGGTGGATGCTCTCGGCGGAGAGATGGGAAAGGTCATCGACCGCACATTTATTCAGTCAAAAATGCTCAACCGTTCCAAAGGGCCTGCGGTTCATTCATTGAGAGCGCAGGCGGATAAACAGGAGTACAGCAAGGCCATGCGTATGGTGCTGGAAAACCAGCCGGGGCTGGATTTAAAGCAGGCGGAAGTGGTGGATATTCTCGTGGAAGACGGGAAAGTTACCGGAGTACAGATCATCTCCGGTGCCATATACCGCTGTAAGGCCGTAATCCTCTGTACAGGGACGTATTTGAAGGCGAGGTGTATTTATGGTGATGTCAGCATAGAAACCGGCCCAAACGGCCTTCAGGCGTCCACATACCTGTCTGACTGCATGAAGAAGCTTGGTGTATCAATGTACCGTTTTAAGACAGGAACTCCGGCGAGAATCGACCGCAGATCGATTGATTTTTCCAAGATGGAAGAGCAGAAGGGAGACGAAAGAATTACACCGTTTTCCTTTACAACAGATCCGGAATCGGTGCAGAGAGAGCAGATTTCCTGCTGGCTGACGTATACGAATGAAAAAACCCATGAAATCATCCGGAATAATCTGGACAGATCCCCTCTGTTTTCCGGCGCGATCGAGGGAACCGGACCGAGGTATTGTCCGTCTATCGAAGACAAGGTCGTAAAATTCGCAGATAAAAACAGGCATCAGGTATTCATCGAACCGGAGGGAGAATATACGAATGAGATGTATATCGGCGGAATGTCCAGTTCCCTCCCGGAGGATGTACAGTATGAGATGTACCGTTCTGTACCGGGGCTGGAGCATGCGAAGATTGTGAGAAATGCCTATGCGATTGAGTATGACTGTATCGATGCAAGACAGCTTTATCCGACGCTGGAATTTCGGAAGGTGGAAGGGCTCTACAGTGCCGGACAGTTTAACGGAAGCTCCGGATATGAGGAGGCTGCGGCACAGGGACTTGTAGCGGGCATCAATGCGGCGCAGAAGATCCTTGGCAGGGAACAGCTCATTCTGGACCGTTCCCAGGCTTATATCGGCGTTCTCATCGATGATCTGGTTACAAAAGAGAGCCATGAACCATACAGAATGATGACATCCAGGGCAGAATACCGCCTCCTGCTTCGCCAGGACAATGCGGACCAGAGACTGACGAAGATTGGATATGAAATCGGGCTGGTTTCAGAAGAACGGTATGAAAAACTACTGGAAAAAGAAAAAATGATAGCGTCTGAGATAGAACGAGTAGAACATGTGAATGTTGGAACTAGTGAAAAAGTACAGAATCTGTTAATACAGTATGGAAGTACTCCACTGAATTCCGGAGCAACCATTGCGGATCTGATCCGGAGACCGGAGCTTCATTACAATATTCTGGCTCCAATTGATGAAAACAGGCCGCAGATTCCGGAAGAAGTGGCAGAGCAGGTTGATATTAATATTAAATATGACGGATATATCAAGCGGCAGATGCGGCAGGTGGAACAGTTCAAGAAGATGGAGAAAAAGAAAATACCGGAGGATATTGATTATAACGATGTGAAAAGCCTTCGGATTGAGGCAGTGCAGAAGCTGAGCGCGCAGCGTCCGGTATCCATCGGACAGGCATCCAGAATATCCGGGGTTTCACCGGCAGATATTTCCGTGCTGCTGGTCTATCTGGAGTCCATGAGACGGGCTTAACGGGAAAGGAGAAGAAGAGTGGATAAGGTGTTTGAAGCAAGATTAAAAGAGATCGGTCTTTCCCTGACGGACAGACAGTACGAACAGTTTGATCAGTATTATGATATTCTGGTGGAATGGAACAAGGTAATGAATCTCACCGGAATTACAGAATATGAGGAAGTGAATGAAAAGCATTTCCTGGACAGCCTTTCGATTGTCAAAAGCTGTGATATGACAAAGGTATCATCATTGATCGATGTGGGGAGCGGAGCCGGATTTCCGGGAATTCCGCTTAAAATCGTCTTTCCAGAGATCAAAGTTGTGTTGCTGGATTCATTAAATAAAAGAATCCGTTTTCTGAATGAGGTAATTGCAAAGCTGGGACTTAACGGAATTGAAACGATCCATGGAAGAGCAGAAGATTTCGCTAAAAAGGCGGATTATAGAGAAAAGTTTGACCTTTGTGTATCGCGCGCAGTGGCAAATCTGGCCACTTTATCGGAATATTGCCTTCCTTATGTAAAAGTTGGCGGCTATTTTGTACCGTATAAGTCGGAAGAAGTGGATGAAGAAGTAGAACAGGCACGCAATGCGGCAAAAATTCTTGGAGGAACAATCGAAGAAGTGTATAAGTTCAAGCTGCAGGGAACCGAGATTGGCCGTTCATTCATTAAAATTAAGAAAATCAAATCTACGGCAAAGAAATATCCGAGAAAAGCAGGCCTGCCTGCAAAAGAGCCATTACAGTAATAAAAACAGTAATAAAAAAATGAGTGTTTCACGTGAAACACTCATTTTTTTTGTTATTTTGGATCAAGAAGGATCTCAACCTGTTCGCAAAATTCTTCCGGTTTTTCAATGTGAGGATAGGCTTTTGTCTCTCCCATGGAGACAATTTCGATTGACGGAAGGTATTTTTGATACTGGGATGCGTTCTCAATAAAGAGAGGATTCTCAGCACCGGTAATAATAAAGATACTGTGTGTGATCCTTGAAAGGAATGGTGCAAGGTTCACATTCGTATAGTTTCCGCGGATGCTTGCAAACAGGTATCTGGAATGCATATGATCCAGATGAGCAGACTCATAATAGGTATTGACCATAAGCTCATCGATCTGAGCAGGATCAAAGAATGCTTCTTCCGATTTTGCGGCAATCCGTCTCCGGCAGAACAAGATATTATAAAGGAAAGTGCCAAGCAGTGGCATATTGATAAAGTGATATAATAATTTGCTGCGCTTGGAAGGTATTTTAGCCAACTCATGCAGGCTCTGCGGATTAACGAAGATCATTTTATCAATTAGTTCCTGGCTGGAGGTTGCTGTCATTGCTACAAGAGGAGCAGAAGCACCAGTGGCGATGACATCTACAGGTTCATGGACTACATGTTTGATAAAATCGGAAATCATCTGTACATACAGAAAATTGGTATAGGTCAGGTTTGGCTTATCTGACTGACCACATCCGAGAAGATCTACCGTATAAACAGTATGCTCCCTGGAAAGTAAAGGAACAATGTGAGACCACTCTACAGATGAGCTTGCCGGAGCAAGATCGTGGAGCAGCAGCAAAGGCTTCCCAGTGCCGCATTTTCTATAATGAATCTTCCCAAAACGCCATTCATAATCAGATTCATTCTCTTTGTGAAGCAGATTATGCAGTGTAGAGAGATGATGAATCGTTCTGTTTATAATATGTATTGTAGCTGCACATAAGGCAGTCAGGATAACAAAAGATCTTATTTTTTTCTTCATAAATTCGGCCAACTTTCATAGTTATTCTTATGATATATTATACTACATTGGATAGAGCAAGAAAAGAAGTGAATGTATGAAATTTTCGACACGATTCTTGTTTTGGTTATTGCTCATCGAGAATTCAAGGCGCAGTGGTTTGGTGCAAAAAGAAAATGTTTCACGTGAAACATCATGTGTTTGAGGGACGATTTTAGCTTGAAGACAAAGACCTGGTTTTGTTCCAAAATGTTCCACGTGAAACATTTTTGCCGAAATCGGAGCTGCACAGCTGAATTGACACGAGTTTCTTGATGTTCCACGTGAAACATTCTGCTGAAATTTGAGTTATGGAGCTGAATGAATACGAAATTTTTTTGTTTCACGTGGAACATTTCACCGAAATCTGAACCACATAGCTGAATCGTTACGAATTTTTCATGTTTCACATGAAACATTATATAGATTATAGAAATAAAAAATGTTATAATAAGGCTTATGAAAGAAAGGTGAAGTATAAATGGGTAGAATAATTGCGGTTGCCAATCAGAAAGGCGGCGTCGGCAAGACGACAACAGCTATTAATTTATCCTCGTGTCTGGCGGCAAAAGGACAGAAAGTATTGGCGATTGACATGGACCCGCAGGGAAATATGACCAGCGGGCTGGGGGTAGAGAAAGATCAGGTAGAAAATACAGTCTATGATCTGATCATTGGAAAAGCAGGAATTGAAGAGGTTCTGTGCAAAGAAGTGATTGAAAATCTGGACGTGCTTCCTACAAATATTGATTTGTCGGCCGCCGAAATCGAAATGATTGGAGTAGAAAACAAAGAATATATCCTCAGAGATGAGGTGGCAAAGATAAGAGAAAATTATGATTATGTGATTATCGACTGCCCTCCGTCTTTGAATATGTTGACAATCAATGCGATGACGACAGCTGACAGTGTACTGGTCCCGATTCAGTGTGAATACTATGCTCTGGAGGGATTAAGCCAGCTGATCCACACAATTGAACTTGTACAGGAAAGATTGAATGAGAATCTGAAGATGGAAGGCGTCGTGTTCACAATGTATGATGCGAGAACAAATCTTTCACTTCAGGTAGTGGAAAATGTAAAAGATAACCTGGAACAGACGATCTACAAGACCATCATTCCGAGAAATATCAGACTTGCTGAGGCGCCAAGCTATGGTATGCCGATTAATCTGTATGATCCAAAGTCAACCGGAGCAGAGAGTTATATGCTATTGGCAGATGAAGTTATTCATAAAGGAGAAGAAGAATGACAGCGAAAAGAAGTGGATTAGGAAAAGGACTTGGAAAGGGACTGGACAGTCTGATCCCGGATAACCGTTCGGCCAAAAAGAGTACGCCTGCAAAGGAAAAAACAGAAGAAGCGGTATCAACTGGAGAAAAACTGGTGAAAATCAATATGATTGAACCAAACAGAGAACAGCCGAGAAGAAATTTTGAGGAAGATTCCCTTCTGGAACTTGCAGAGTCGATCAAGCAGTTTGGAGTGCTGCAGCCGCTTCTTGTACAGAAAAAGGACGGATATTATGAAATTATCGCCGGAGAACGGAGATGGAGGGCAGCTAAGCTGGCCGGAGTCAAGGAAGTGCCAGTGATTATAAGAGAATATTCAAAACAGGAAGTCGTTGAGATTGCTCTGATCGAAAACATTCAGAGAGAAAACCTGAATCCAGTAGAAGAAGCACAGGCATATAAAAGACTGATGGAAGAGTTTTCCATGAAGCAGGATGAAATCGCGGAGCGTGTTGGAAAGAGCAGAACAGCAGTAACGAATTCGATCCGTCTCCTGAAGCTGGATGAAAGAGTACAACAGATGCTGATTGACGATATGATTTCAAGTGGACATGCAAGGGCACTTCTTGCTTTGGAAGATAAGGAAGAACAATATGCGGCTGCAACTCAGGTTTTTGATGAAAAACTGAGTGTAAGAGAGACAGAAAAGCTGATCCGTGAATGGAATAAACCAAAACCGGAGAAAAAGAAAGTAAAAAAGGAAAATGATTTTATTTACCATGATCTGGAGGAAAAAATGAAAGGAATCATGGGAACGAAAGTCAGCGTCAACAGAAAGGCAAATGGTAAAGGAAAAATAGAAATAGAGTATTATTCTGACGAAGAACTGGAAAGACTGTTTGAGATGATCATGAGTATTAGAGAGGAAGTCAGATAAGATGCAGAGTAAAATTCTGGAATCGATAGGTATTGATCCGGCATATATTCTGATTGTCATGTTTCTGATTCTGATTATACTGGGAGCTTTTCTTGTGAGTCTCAACATGAAGTATAATCGACTGAAAAGAAGCTATTCCCGGTTTATGCGAGGAAGCGACGGGAAGACGCTGGAAGATAATATCCGGCGTCACCTGGAAGAAATGGAGAGGATTGAAGAACTTTCCGGACAGAATCAGATGGAACTGCGGTCATTAAAAGAAAAAATCAGTGGAAGTATTCAGAAAACGGGACTGGTGCAGTACGATGCTTTTAATGAAATGGGCGGGAAATTGAGCTTTGCGTTTACGATACTGGATGGAGAAGACAATGGCTGGATCTTAAATGCCATGCACAGCAGAGAAGGATGTTACATTTATATAAAAGAAATTGTGAACGGAGAATGTCACACAGAACTTGCCGAGGAAGAGGCGGAATCACTGGAACAGGCTATGTATGGTGATTCAGAGGAACTGGCAGGAATAGAATAAGGAAGGAAGAGTTTAAAATGTTAGATATTAAGTTTGTCAGAAGTAACCCGGATGTAGTAAAAGAAAATATCAAAAAGAAATTTCAGGATGATAAACTGCCGCTGGTAGATGAAGTACTGGAACTTGACAAGAGAAACCGTGAAATCAAACAGGAAGTAGAAGCGCTGCGAGCAGATAAGAACAAAATTTCAAAACAAATCGGTGCCTGCATGGCTCAGGGAAAGAAAGAAGAAGCGGAAGAACTGAAAAAACAGGTGGAGGCAAATGCCGGAAGAACAGCTGAACTTTCTGCAGAAGAAAAGGAAGTAGAAGAGAAAATCAAAAAGATCATGATGGTGATTCCGAATATCATTGATCCGTCTGTACCAATCGGGAAAGATGACAGCGAAAATGTAGAGCTGGAACGCTTCGGAGAGCCGGTTGTTCCGGACTATGAGATCCCATATCATACAGAAATCATGGAAAAATTCAATGGAATCGATCTGGAAAGCGCCGGAAAAGTGGCAGGAAACGGTTTCTATTACCTGATGGGGGACATTGCAAGGCTTCACTCAGCGGTAATCTCTTATGCAAGAGATTTTATGATTAACCGCGGATTTACTTACTGTGTACCGCCGTTTATGATCCGCAGCAATGTCGTGACCGGAGTAATGAGCTTCGCAGAAATGGATGCAATGATGTATAAGATTGAAGGAGAAGATCTGTACCTGATCGGAACAAGTGAACACTCCATGATTGGAAAATTCATTGATTCCATGCTTCCGGAGGAGACACTTCCGAGAACACTGACCAGTTATTCTCCATGCTTCAGAAAAGAAAAAGGGGCACACGGAATTGAAGAGCGTGGTGTATACAGAATACATCAGTTTGAAAAGCAGGAAATGATTGTTGTATGTAAACCGGAAGACAGTATGGAATGGTATGAAAAAATGTGGAAAAACACAGTAGATTTCTTCCGCACTCTGGATATCCCGGTACGTACACTGGAATGCTGCTCCGGAGATCTTGCGGATCTGAAAGTGAAGTCCTGCGATGTGGAAGCATGGTCTCCAAGACAGAAAAAATATTTTGAAGTAGGAAGCTGCTCCAACCTTGGAGACGCTCAGGCAAGACGTCTTGGAATCCGTGTAAAAGGACAGGACGGAAAGAAATATTTTGCACATACACTCAATAACACAGTAGTAGCGCCGCCAAGAATGCTGATCGCATTTCTGGAAAACAATCTTCAGGCAGATGGCTCTGTGAAGATTCCGGAAGCGCTTCAGCCTTACATGGGTGGAATGAAGGAAATCAGATAATGCATAAATATTCAAAAGCAATCGGGTTCGGAGGTGATATCTCCGGATCCATGATGAGAAAAGTGGAAGAGGAAGTCCGCAGAGAATTCACCTCCCATGAAAGAATGATACTGGATGAAGATACCGATTACTGTGAATTCCGAAAGATTCTTGGAGAGCGTCTGGAACTGGCCATGTACGGTGTAATGGATCTGGACGAAAACTTTGAAAAAGAATACAGCGTGCCTGTATTTCAAGGAAAAGGAATCACCACATACGCGGATGTTATTGTAGAGAAAAAGATTGACAAAGAGGCTTATATCGGCATCTGCGAGGATGCCAGAGTGGACATTTCCCTGATGTTTTATCTTCAGAATCCGATGGAGTATGTAAGAGAACTTCAGTCTGGAAATCTCAGCAAAAAGAAAACATCCGTGACGCTCGCGGGACTTGCATATGATGGTACTGTTCTGTTCCCTGTCACAAAAAATGAAAAGGACAAAAAGGAACAAAGAGAACAGTTCCGGGACCGGATGATGCTTGTAAGCGCCGCCAGAAAAGGCGATTCCGAGGCAATAGAGACACTGACACTCAAAGATATGGATACGTACCAGAAAGTGTCCAAAAGAGTGGTTACAGAGGATATTTTCAGTATTATAGACACGTATTTTATGCCGTACGGCGTAGAATGTGACCTGTATTCAATCATGGGTGAAATCCTGGATATGGATCTGGTTATCAATGAGGTGACAAGGGAAAAAATCATGATTCTCACACTGGATGTCAATGAAATGATTTTTGATGTCTGCATTCCGAAAGCCAATATACTGGGAGAACCGGCAGTGGGAAGAAGGTTCCGCACGAATATCTGGCTCCAGGGTAAAATTAATTTTTCATAAAAGCTTCACAACACCCCCGGGATATGGTATAATCAGGGGTGTTGTGACAATTATGTTTCCGTAGCTCAGCAGGATAGAGCGACCGCCTCCTAAGGTTGCGTTACAACGGCCACCTCAAAAAAAACTAAATAAGGGATTGCAGTTCGACTTTGATCGGGCTATAATCATATATCAGACACGTCCATATAGCTCAGCTGGATAGAGCACACGCCTCCTAAGCGTGGGGTCGGAGGTTCAAATCCTCTTATGGACGCCAGTGAACAACGCCGAAAGCCTTTGTTTTCAAGGGTTTTCGGCTTTTCTTATATAAAAAGCTACGAAAAAGCTCTTTCACTGTATGAGATAAAATTCTACTCCAAAATTTGATTTTTGACAACCCCTCCAGAATCGAACGGTTGTTATAAGACAAAATCGCCAGCTAATTTTTAGCAGAAAACGGGCTGTTCTTGCTAATGAAAATGCCCTTCCTGCTAATCAGCCCCAAAATCGTGCCAAAAATCCAGCTAATCAAAAAAGGCGGATGTTTTGAATACCATGCAGTTATAGCAGATAAAATTAAATATCGTTATGTACATAGAGCGTCTATTTGCCCCGCATTGGGGATGGATAGGCGCTCTTTTTTTATGCCCAAACCCATGGGCAAATACAAGAGATTGGAGGTGTTTTATTTGAGCAAGCCTGTTTATACCGCAGACAAGCCGAGCGACTGTCATTACTGCTACTTCTGGACGAATGGCAGAAAGGGCTGCCGTCTGGGTAGAAATAATTGCTACTACTTAATCTCTTTGCCGCCGAAACCCAAGTCGGAATGTGATGGCTGTCCCTATGGGCGAGATCACCCGTGCATTGGTTGGTGTACGAAGAAGGTTATGCGTGAAGTGGGGCTTCGTTGATATGGATGTGTATGAACAGGAATACCGCTTCTACTATTTTGCCCGATGTCCTTACGAAAAGACGGATACGACTTTCCGCAGCATTCCGCTGACAACAGAAAGTTTTCCGCAGAAAGAAGGTGGTGAAGCCGTGTGAGTTTTGATTATTTTTACGGTCAGCAATCCGATCTATTCACATTCTATCGAGTTCCGAAGGTGTTGTTCACGAACGAGAGGTTCTGGAATATTTCTGCCGATGCCAAGATGCTGTATGGCATTTTGCTTGACCGCATGAGCCTGTCTGCCAAGAATGGTTGGATAGATAAAAACGGTAGAGTGTATATCATTTTTACAATCGACGAAGCGAAGATGGCTCTGAACTGTGCTGAACAAAAGGCTATCAAGCTGCTCAGTGAACTTGAGAAGAAAGCAGGATTGATTGAACGTAAGCGCCAGGGTTTGGGAAAGCCCAACCTGATCTATGTGAAGAACTTTATCTCTGCTGTGGATTCACAACTCTTGAATTGTGAAAATCACAATTCTGGAACAATGGAAATCACAACTCAAGAACTTCCGAAATCACAATGTAATAATACTGATATTAAAAATACTGAATTTAGTGATACTGATTCTATCTTTCCTTCCGGAAATGGTGGAATGATGGACGAGAATGACCGGTATCAAGAATACTTTGATTATTTCTCGGATCAGCTCAGTATGGATTTGTTGAAGAAGGATTACCCTTACGATTCCGAAATGCTGGATAACATTCTGGAGTTGATCGTTGAAACAGTTTGCACGAAGCGACCGTTGATTCGCATTGGTGCAGAGGAGCGTCCGGCAGAAATTGTCCGCAGTCGGTTTATGAAACTGAATGCCGAACACATTCGATATGTTATGGACTGCTTCAAGGAGAACACCACAAAGATTAGAAATATCCGTCAGTATATGCTGACTACGATATACAATGCGCCGACGACAATAGACACCTACTACGATGCTCTTGTTCGGCACGATATGTCACACGGATATTTGGAAGGAGGATTTAAGAAATTGAAAATGAAGCGAGAGGAAGGAGAGTGACGATAAATGTCGAAAAAAGCAACCATCATTGCGGTGGTCAATCAGAAAGGAGGCACTGGAAAGACCACCACCACCGAGAATCTGGGCGTTGGCTTGGCTCTTGAAGGAAAAAAGGTGCTTCTGGTAGACACCGATCCCCAGGCTTCCCTGACGGTCAGTTTGGGCAATCCCTGCCCGGATGATCTGTCTCCGACACTTTCCGATCTGATGGGAAAGATTATGATGGAAAACCCTATTACTCCCGATGAAGGGATTCTTCATCATCCGGAGGGCGTTGATTTGGTGCCGTCCAACATCGAACTCTCAGGTATGGAGGTAGCACTGGTCAATGCCATGAGCCGGGAAACCATTCTCCGGCAATACCTGGATACAGTCAAACAGAATTATGATTACATTCTTCTTGACTGTATGCCGTCTTTGGGTATGCTGACCGTCAATGCGTTGGCAGCTGCCGACAATGTGCTGATACCGGTTCAGGCAGCATACCTTCCTGCAAAGGGTCTGGAACAGCTGCTTGGAACCATCAACAAGGTCAAGAGGCAAATCAACCCGAAACTGAGGATTGAAGGGATTCTTCTGACGATGGTGGACAGCCGCACCAACTACTCCAAAGACATCAGCAATCTGATTCGGGAGAGCTACGGCGGAAAGCTGAAGGTTTACAAGACCGACATTCCCCGCTCTGTCCGTGCAGAGGAAATCAGCGCAGAGGGAACCAGTATCTTCAAGCATGATCCCAAAGGCAAAGTTGCCGAAGCCTATAAAATTCTGACGAAGGAGGTGTTAAACAATGCAGAAAAAAGGCGCAAACATCAGCTTGAAGGGGTACGATGATATTTTCTCCACCGATCAATCCAGAGCTGAAGCCCAGCAGGAGCGTGTGCAGGAAATTCCGCTTTCTGAGCTACACCCCTTTGAGGGACACCCCTTCCGTGTGGTTGATGATGAAGAAATGATGAAAACGGCAGAGAGCGTCCGAGATTTCGGAGTTCTCACTCCTGCGATTGTCCGTCCTGACCCCGACGGTGGTTATGAAATCGTTTCTGGTCACAGGCGGCACCGGGCATCGGAGCTTGCGGGTAAGGAAACCATGCCTGCGATTGTTCGTGACCTGGACGATGATGCAGCCATTATTTTGATGGTTGATGCGAATTTGCAGAGGGAGAGTATCCTGCCGAGTGAAAGAGCATTTGCTTATAAGATGAAGCTGGATGCGATTAAACATCAAGGTCAACGCACCGATTTAACTTCATCCCAAGTTGGGATGAAGTTGCAGGCAATGGATATAGTCGGTCAGGAGGCAGGAGAAAGCAGAAATCAGGTACACCGTTATATCCGTCTGACCGAACTGATTCCGGAACTGCTGGATATGGTAGATACGGGTCAGATCAAATTCAATCCTGCGGTGGAGCTTTCCTATCTGGCAAGTGAAGAACAGAAGGATTTTCTTTCTGCAATGGATTATGCTCAAGCAGCTCCTTCCCTTTCGCAAGCACAGCGAATTAAAAAGCTCGCACAGGAGGGCGAGTGTACGCTGGATGCGATGTGCGAGATTATGAATGAAATCAAGAAGGGAGAGCTGGACAGAGTAACCTTCAAAACGGATTCGTTGCGAAAATACTTCCCGAAGTCCTATACCAACAAGCAGATGGAGGATAAAATCATTCAGCTTTTGGAGCAATGGCAGAAAAAAAGAGAAAAATCAATGGAAAGGTAAGGTAAAAAATGTTTACACCCAAAAACATTCAGGGCGCTTTGGAAGAACTCTACGACCTTTGCGATCCTGATTATATGGTAGATATGCTCGTAAACTACAGTGAGGAGTTCGATGATATTTCTCCTGCGCTTCTGGCAAAGTCGTTTCAGAAAAATGCCGAGATGATTAGCGAGTATCGAGTATTGTCCTCTGCTGGTGAGGGTATCGACTATCAGGGAAAGGTACTTCTGAACAGCAGAGCCGTGCGGCTTCTGTCCTATGTAGAAGATATGAGCGGCGATGAAAAAGTTCGCACGATTCAGAGCAAGGAGCTGTGGTTAGCAGAAGATATGACATTCTATGTGGTGTCCTGTATGTCTACGATCACGATGGACAAGGAAGAAGCCATTTGTCTTAACGAACACCGCAGCGTGGTTACTACGGTGGAATGCGAGGACGATATTTTCTTCGACATGGGTTCCCTGATTTGCGAACTGGACGATATTTGCTTGTTCGAGCTTTTAGCCGATGTGGATGCGACTATTTATGAACTGTAACAGGTTCATGGATGGTCGCTTTTCTTATTTCCAAAGAAACGGAGGTATCGAAACTTGAAAGAATACGATGTGAAGATCACCGAAACCTTGGAGAAAACGGTTACGGTGCAAGCAGAATCTCACGATGCGGCAGAGGAACAGGTTAGAGCCGCTTATTACAATTCGGAGTACATTCTGGACTCCGAAAACTTTACCGGTGTTGCGTTCGGCACGACCGAGGAACGGGAGGTTCAGAAAGAACAGGCAGATACCATGAATGTGTTGCTGGTAAAGCCGTTCATGTATCCGCAGGCTGTGCAGATCGGCTGTGAGCTGGAGGATTTGCAGAAAGCCGTAGGTGGCGATATTGAGGCAACTTATCCGTTCAATGAGCCGGTTGCACTGGTGATGCACGACGAAGGTAAACTCGTAGGCAAAGAACTGAACCGTGCGCTGCGTGATGATGACGGCGATATTTATGACATTATCGCCGGTGATTTTCTGGTTGTGGGATTGGGCGAGGATGATTTTTGTTCTCTGTCCCCGGAACTGATGAAGCAGTTTGAGGAACACTTTCATCAGCCTGAGACTTTTGTACGCATGGGGCGCAGCATTATGGCGCTTCCCCTGCCGGATGACATGGTGAAGAAAGAAGATGCACCTGTCAAAGCTGATTCGGTTCCCCACAAAAGTAACCCTGACCGAGATGTTCTGTAAGGAGGTTCTTATGCAAAGAAATTCGACGATTGGAGAGCTGATGGAGCGAAAGCGGATTCAGGATGGTGCCAAGGAGTACCAGGGACATACCTATATGGACTTGGCACGATTTGATGACGCCACCAAGCACATGATTATTTTCGATGTGCTGACCGATGAATCGCCTGTCGGTTGGAAAGGCGAAAGAAATCGCCTGTATTTGAGCGATGTGGGTTATCAGAAGGCTCTGGATAACCAGAAAGCTGGCAATATCAAGATTATCAGCCATGCCGCAGTTGCCAAGGGCAATCTGTATTACGACCACAGAGATATGGCACGATAATCTGTTCACTCTACTGCTTGCAGGAGGTGATGAATCATGCAGGAAGAAGTTGAAAACAGAACAGTAAACCTGGCGATCAGCACAACCAAGCTGACGGGGCGCACTATCATTGCCGGTATCCGCAAGTATTTGCAGCACCGGGAAAAAGTGAAGATGAAAAAGGCACGAGACCCTGCCGTTCATGGAAAGCAATCCGTGAAACAGCTTTTGGGACAGAATCAGGGTGCTACGAATGTTGAGATCGACAAAGAGAGTATCCGTGATTTTGAAAAGCTCGCCAAGAAGTATGGCGTGGACTTTGCCGTAAGAAAAGATAAGTCCGTTGATCCTCCCCGGTTTCTTGTTTTTGTCCGTTCTAAAGATGCAGATGCTTTGGATGCAATCTGCAAGGAACATCAGGCAAGGGCATTAACCAAGAATGAAAAGCCGAGCGTTCTGGCGCAGCTGAAGAAGTTCAAGGAAATTGTCGCAGCGATTCCGAAGAAGGTTCGAGAGAAGAAACAGGAGCGTGATCTGTGATGGATAAGAGAAAAATGAAAAAGCTCCTGATTCTGAATTTACCGTATTTTCTGGTAGGGTTGTTCGCTACGAATTTAGGAGAAGCATGGAGATTGGCTGAGGGGGCAGATTCATCTGCGAAAATCCTCAGCTTTTTTCATGCCCTTCCGATAGCCCTGAACAATCCGTTTCCCAGCTTTCACCCGTTGGATTTGCTGATTGGTATTCTCTGCGGCGCAGGACTTCGGCTGGCTGTCTATCTAAAAGGCAAAAACGCAAAGAAGTACCGACACAATGTTGAGTACGGTTCTGCTCGTTGGGGAACGGCAAAAGATATTGAGCCGTTTATTGCACCAAAGTTCGAGGACAATGTGATCCTGACGAAAACGGAGCGGCTGATGATGAGCAATCGCCCGAAGAATCCTGCCAATGCCCGAAATAAGAATGTTCTGATTATCGGCGGTTCGGGTTCCGGTAAAACTCGCTTTTGGTTGAAGCCAAACCTTCTCCAGATGCACAGTTCCTATGTGGTCACTGACCCGAAAGGCAGCATCGTGATTGAGTGCGGCAACGCCCTTTTGAAGCATGGCTACACCATCAAGATTTTCAACACCATCAACTTTCAGAAGTCGATGCACTATAACCCATTTGCCTATATCCATTCAGAAAAAGACATTCTGAAACTGGTGACAACGCTGATTGCCAACACAAAGGGTGATGGAAAAGCCGGTGATGAGTTCTGGACGAAGGCGGAAACGCTGCTCTACTGTGCCTTGATCGGATATATCCACTATGAAGCTCCGGTTGAGGAACAGAATTTCTCCACCCTGATTGAGTTCCTGAACGCAATGGAGGTGCGGGAAGATGATGAGGAGTTCCAGAACCCGGTGGATCTGATGTTTGAAGCCCTGGAAAAGAAAAAGCCGAATCACTTTGCAGTCCGTCAGTATAAAAAATACAAGCTGGCTGCCGGCAAGACCGCTAAGTCGATTTTGATTTCCTGCGGCGCTCGTCTGGCTCCTTTTGATATTCAGGAGGTCAGAGATGTGACTGCCTATGACGAGTTGCAGTTGGATACTCTCGGAGATAAGAAAACGGCGCTCTTTCTGATTATGTCAGATACGGATGCGACGTTTAATTTTTTGATCTCCATGATTTACACACAGCTGTTCAACTTGTTGTGCGAGAAAGCAGATGATGTGTACGGCGGCAGACTGCCGGTTCATGTGCGCTGCTTGATTGATGAGATGGCAAACATCGGTCAGATTCCCAATCTGGAAAAACTGGTAGCGACAATCCGAAGCCGTGAAATATCGGCTTGCCTTGTTCTCCAGGCACAATCACAGCTGAAAGCCATTTATAAAGACAATGCCGATACCATCATCGGCAACATGGATTCCCGAATTTTCCTGGGTGGTTCTGAGCCAACCACGCTCAAAGAACTGAATCAGGCATTGGGAAAAGAAACTATCGACACCTACAACACCTCCAACACCAGAGGTAACAGCCCGTCTTACGGCTTGAATTATCAGAAGTTAGGCAAAGACCTTGCGAGCGTAGATGAGCTTGCGGTTCTGGATGGCAGCAAGTGTATTTTGCAGTTGCGTGGTGTCAGACCGTTTCTTTCTGACAAGTACGATCTGACGCAGCACCCCAATTATAAGTACACATCAGACTTTGATAAGAGAAATGAGTTCAACATTGAGCAGTTTCTGAGTCGAAGGTTGAAGCTCAAGGCAGGTGATGAGTTTGTGGTAGTCGATGCGGATTAAGGAGGTTTCTGTTTGGAAAATCTGAAAACGGTATCTGCCCTGGTTAAGAACATCTTGGAACACGACCACAAGGCAAGAAATACCGACAATCATTTGTACCTGATGGTACTGGAACACTATTCCGGTCTGCGTGGCATCGACATTCATGCCATGACGGTTCCTGTGTTTTTGAAGGAACTGGATAGACGCAGCTTTCCGGGGTTTGAAACTGTCCGCAGAAGCAGACAGAAAGTGCAGGCAACCTACCCTGACCTTGCTCCCAGTGAAGCCGTAGGCAAGCGCAGAGCAAAAAATGAGGTTGTATATCGAGAATTTGCAGAAAGCGAGGTGTAAAAAAAATGACTTGGTGGATCACGGATACCTCTATTGGGCAGCGATTGAAGTTCGTTAGACGATTTCGCCGCCTTACCCAGAAAGAGCTTGGACTCCTGATGGGGTATTCCGAGAAAACAGCGGATGTCCGTATTGCTCAGTATGAGAAAAACGCTCGAACCCCTAATGCAGAAACCACAGCGAAACTCGCAGAGGTTCTGAAGGTTTCACCTGTCGTTTTTTCACCGACAATCTGTGCTTCTCGTGAAGATTTGTTGCAGTCAATGTATTGGCTGTTTCTTATGAAAGGTGGTGGTGATATATATGATTGTGAAACTGAATATGCAAGAAGCAGAATGGAACAGAAACTTGGCGTGATAACCGTCGAGGAGTTCCTTGAAAAGATTCTCGTAAACTAAGCCTTCCGTCCGGTTTTGATGCCGGTAGTACGGAGGGCTTTTTCTATTCTCAAAACAATTTCAAATTTTAGGAGGAAAATATTATGGCATTTTTCAATAGCGCAGTAACCGTTCTTCAGACTCTCGTTATCGCTCTGGGCGCAGGTCTTGGCATCTGGGGTGCAATCAATCTGCTTGAGGGCTACGGCAACGATAACCCCGGCGCAAAGTCCCAGGGCATGAAGCAGCTCATGGCTGGCGGCGGTGTTGCCCTCATCGGCACCACCCTTGTACCTCTGCTCTCCGGACTGTTCGGTTAATCACAAAACAAGGAGGTAATCGCCTTTGGACAGCATACTCCAACAGATCACAGACTGGCTGAAAGAAATGCTCGTTTCAGCTATTATGGGAAATCTGTCGGGGATGTTTGAGTCCGTCAACAACCAGGTTGGCGAGATAGCAACCTCCGTTGGCATGACCCCGGCGAATTTTTCGCCGGGTGTCTTTGCCATGGTACGAAACATCTCCGAGTCAGTGATTATCCCAATCGCAGGCTTGATTCTGACCTTCATTGCCTGTTATGAGCTAATTCAGATGATTATTGACCACAACAATCTGGCAAATTTTGAAACCTGGATCTTCTTCAAATGGGTGTTCAAGACTTTTGTTGCGGTCATGTTAATCACAAACACATTCAATATCACGATGGCTGTGTTTGATGTGACACAGCACGTTATAAACGCAAGCGCCGGTATCATATCCGGAAATACTGCCATAGATGCTTCGGCATTGGAAACAATGGAAGAAACGCTGATGGCAATGGATTTGGGTCCTTTGCTCGGCTTGTTCCTGCAATCCTTTATCGTGCAGGTCACGATGTCCGCTTTGGCAATCATCATCTTTGTGATCGTCTACGGTCGAATGATTGAAATTTATCTGATGGTCAGCCTTGCCCCGATTCCGCTTTCCACTTTTGGAAACAGAGAACAGAGCAATATCGGACAGAATTATCTGCGTTCGCTGTTTGCAATCGGATTCCAGGGATTCCTGATTATGATCTGCGTGGGCATTTATGCGGTGCTGATTCAGTCTATCGCATTCAGTGATGACATCATCGGTTCTATCTGGGGTGTTATGGGCTACACCGTCCTTTTGTGCTTCACCCTGTTTAAGACTGGTTCGCTTGCGAAGGGTGTATTCAGCGCTCACTAAGGGAAGGAGGAAATTGTTTGGCAGCGTATATTCCCGTACCTCGTGACCTGACGAGGGTAAAAACAAAAGTGTTCTTCAATCTGACGAAACGGCAGTTACTTTGCTTTGGTGCGGCGGCGCTCATCGGAGTGCCGATTTTCTTTCTGGTCAAAGCAACCGGAAATGTGAGCCTTGCAGCACTGTCCATGATGATCGTCATGTTACCGTTGTTCTTTCTGGCAATGTATGAAAAGGATAGTCAGCCGTTGGAAGTGGTTGTAGAACACTTCATTCAGACCAAATTCGTTCGTCCCAAGGTTCGCCCTTATCAGACGGACAACTATTATGACGCTTTGATGCGTCAGTACAAACTGGAAAAGGAGGTTGAACGAATTGTTTTTCAAAAAGAAGCCACAGGCAAGAAACATCAAAATGCCTGCAAATCTGAATCGGAAGCAGCAGCGAGAAATTAAAGCTGTTGTGGAACGGGCAAAGAAGGACAACGGTATTCCGCAGACTGCACAGCAGTCCATTCCCTTTCAGAGAATGTTCCCGGATGGCATCTGCCGTGTCACTGACAGTTATTACACCAAGACCATTCAGTTTCAGGACATCAACTATCAGCTGGCACAGCAGGAAGATAAGACTGCCATCTTCGATGAGTGGTGCAGTTTCCTGAATTTCTTTGACAGCTCCATTCACTTTGAGCTTTCCTTTATGAACCTGAGTACCGATGCTGAAAGCTTTGAAAAGAGTATCCGTATCCCGTTCAAGAAGGACAGCTTCAATCCCGTCCGTGCCGAGTATAGCCAGATGCTGAAAAAGCAGTTGGCGCAGGGCAACAACGGCTTGACCAAAACCAAGTACCTGACATTCGGCATTGAAGCCGAATCCATGCGGCAGGCAAAGCCGAGACTCAACCATATCGAAAACGATCTGCTCAATAACTTTCGGCGTTTGGGTGTCATTGCCACTACCATGAACGGCAAAGAGCGGCTGCATCTGATGCACTCTATGTTCCACATGGGTGATAATGATAAGTTCTTCTTCGATTGGAAGTATCTTGTGGAATCCGGGCTGTCCGTAAAGGACTTCATTGCTCCGACGGCGTTTGCCTTTAAGACCAACCGCACCTTCCAGATGGGCAGTATCTTCGGTTCGATGTCTTATCTGGCAATTACGGCATCAGACCTGTCTGATCGTATGCTGGCGGATTTTCTGGATATGGAATCCACGCAGATCGTGACCATGCACATCCAGTCGGTTGACCAGACTGCGGCGATTAAGACCATCAAGAGAATCATCACCGAGCTTGACCGTTCCAAAATCGAGGAACAGAAAAAGGCTGTGCGTTCTGGCTATGACATGGACATTATCCCATCTGACCTTGCTACCTATGGTAAAGATGCGAAGTCACTTCTGAAAGAATTGCAGAGCCAGAATGAGCGAATGTTCATGGTGACATTTCTGGTGCTGAACACCGGGCGCACCGAGCAGGAACTGGAGAACAATGTGTTCCAGGCACAGAGCATCGCCCAGAAGCATAACTGCAATCTGCGTCGTTTGGATTTTCAGCAGGAATCCGGACTGATGAGCAGCCTGCCTTTGGCACAAAACCTGATTGAGATTCGTCGTGGCCTGACTACCAGTTCCACGGCTATTTTTGTGCCTTTCACCACGCAGGAGCTGTTCCAGAATGGTGGAGAAACGCTCTATTACGGGCTGAATGCTCTGTCGAACAACCTTATCATGGTGGACAGA
Source organism: Sellimonas catena (assembly GCF_027924685.1). Classification (NCBI taxonomy): domain Bacteria; kingdom Bacillati; phylum Bacillota; class Clostridia; order Lachnospirales; family Lachnospiraceae; genus Sellimonas; species Sellimonas catena. The sequence continues at coordinate 21,118 of NZ_BSBO01000018.1, read as the reverse complement.
AAGAAGCTCAAGAACCCCAACGGACTGATTCTGGGTACTCCCGGTTCCGGTAAATCCTTTTCCGCAAAGCGTGAAATCACCAATGCGTTCCTGGTTACGGATGACGATATTATCATCTGCGACCCCGAAGCGGAATATGCGGCTCTGGTTCACAAGTTCAATGGTCAGGTGGTAAAAATCAGCTCCTCCAGTACCAACTATATCAACCCTATGGACATCAACCTGAACTACTCTGAGGATGACAACCCGGTAGCACTGAAAGCTGATTTTATCCTGTCCCTCTGTGAGTTGATTATGGGCAGTAAGGATGGCTTGCAGCCTATCGAAAAGACGGTTATCGACCGTTGTGTGCATCAGATTTACCAGAGATATTTCGACAATCCTGCCCCTGAGAATATGCCGATCCTTGAGGATTTGTATGATGCCCTTCTGAAACAGGACGAAAAGGAAGCCCACCATGTAGCGACCGCCTTGGAAATCTATGTTAAGGGTTCTCTGAAACTGTTTAACAACAGAACCAATGTGGATATTCAGAATCGTCTGGTGTGCTTCGACATTAAGGAGCTGGGCAATCAGCTGAAAAAAATCGGTATGCTGATCGTTCAGGATCAGGTCTGGGGGCGTGTAACTGCCAACCGTTCTGCCGGTAAATCGACCAGATATTATATTGACGAGTTCCATCTGCTTCTGAAGGAAGAACAGACGGCAACCTATTCCGTAGAAATCTGGAAGCGATTCCGTAAATGGGGCGGCTTGCCGACCGGTATTACTCAGAATGTCAAAGACCTGCTTCGTTCCCCGGAGATTGCCAACATCCTCGAAAACTCTGATTTCATCTATATGCTGAATCAGGCAAGCGATGACCGAAGTATTCTGGCACAGCGGTTGAACATTTCGCCGCATCAGCTGTCCTATGTAACCAACTCCGGTGAGGGCGAAGGACTTCTGTTCTATGGCAATGTGATTCTGCCGTTCATTGACCGATTCCCGACAGATCTGGAACTGTATCGCATTATGACCACGAAGTTAAACGAGGTGGCACAGGAAAAGGAGGCGTAATGTATGGCGAAAAGACCTACACGACTCCGTTTTACCGAAGATGACCTTGCAGATTCTCATGTGAAGAAAGCTGCCGACCGTGCAGATAAGGCGGTTGATAGGGCTGAAAAAGCGGCAGACAAATTGGCTTCTAAAAAGGCAAAGCCGAAGCTAAAGCTGGAAACAGATGCAGCCGGTTCCCGTAAAGCAAAGCTCCGTTTTGAAAAAGCGGAGTTTACGGAAATCGAGCGCCCATCTGTGGCAAAGCACATGGCAAGCCGTGGTGCCGCAGTCACGCTCACATCCAAAGCACATCGGGCGGTGTCAGAATATGAGGATGATAATATCGGCGTTCAGGCTGTGCAGGAAACGACCAAGGCTGTTGAATCCACTGTCTATACCGTCGATCATGCCGTTTACAGTCACAAGCTGAAAGCCTACGACAAGGCGGAAAAGCTGGTTGAGAAGTCAGATAAAGCAAATGTAAATGCCCTGTATGAGAAGTTCAAAAAGGACAACCCCGATGCCGGTTCCAATCCCTTTTCCCGTTGGCAACAGAAAAGGGCAATCAAGAAAGAATATGCTGCCGCCAAAGCCGGTAAGAATACCGCTTCGACAACGGCTTCTGCATCTAAGGGTGCAGGCAAGGCAACGGGCAAAGCAGCTCAGGGAGCCAAGAACATCACAGAAAGAGTAACGGAGTTCTGCACCACACACTCTAAAACGATTCTGTTTGTTTTGATTGCCGGACTGCTTTTTATGATACTCTCAGGGATGTTCTCGTCTTGTTCGGCTATGTTCCAAGGCGGCACACAGATCATTCTGGGAACTTCTTTTACTGCAAAAGAGGAAGATATTATTGGTGCGGACAATGATTACAAGGCTTTGGAAGCTGCGCTCCGCAATAAAATCAATAATATCGAGCGTACTCATAGCGGATATGACGAGTACCGGTATGACCTTGATGAAATCAACCACAATCCTTATGAGCTGGCGGCGTATTTGACGGTGAAGTTTGAGGATTACACCAGAGATGAGGTGCAGGCTACCCTGCAATGGCTATTTGAGCAACAATATGAGCTGACCCTGACGGAAGTAGTAGAGATTCGTACACGAACAACATCTTCTACTGATCCCGAAACGGGAGAGACAACAACAGAGGAAGAAGATTACGAATATTATATTCTGAATGTGAAGCTCAGAAATAAGGGCTTGAACAGTGTGATTTCAAATTCCGGCTTGTCGGAAGATGATATGGAGCGATATAGAATTTTGCTTCAGACAAGGGGCAACAGACCGGATATTTTCGGAAATGACATTTACGCCACCCCTGGCGGCGAGTACACCGATTATGATATTCCGGGCGAAGCGCTGACAGACACAAGATTTGCCAATATGATTCGGGAAGCTGAAAAATATCTGGGATACCCGTATGTGTGGGGCGGCAGCAGCCCGTCTACCTCCTTTGACTGCTCCGGATTTGTTTCCTATGTAATCAATCACTGCGGAAACGGTTGGAGTGTTGGTCGTTTGACCGCAAACGGTTTGATGGGCGTATGCGACATTATCCCGAAAAGCTCTGCCAAACCGGGAGATTTGATTTTCTTCCAAGGCACTTATGATACCTCCGGTGCATCACACGTTGGTATCTATGTTGGCAATGGTATGATGATCCACTGCGGAAACCCCATTTCCTACGCTTCTATCGAATCGAATTACTGGCAACAGCATTTTTACTGCTTCGGCAGAATCAGAAACTAAAGGAGGGATGGCGATTGAGTGCCAAGTTAGACAGAATAGGTGCAGACCTTGAAAAAGCCCGTAAGAAACGGGCAGAATGGGATGCTAAGGTGAAAGACCTGGAACGCAGATACCGTGAGGAGGAAAATTCCGAAATCCATGAGATGGTTCATGCTGCGAACCTGAATCCCGAACAGCTTTCCGAGCTGCTCCGTATGTTTGCTGCGGATATGGCTCCGAAGCCTGATACGATCAATACTATGAATGAGGAGGAAACGCAGAATGAGATTTAAGAAAATTGGAGCCGCATTGCTGGCGTGTGCAATGTGTTTTGGCGTGTTTTCTACAACGGCATTTGCCTATGTAGATGAAAGCGTAGCGACTGAAGAACCTGCGGTCGAAGAAAAAGTTCCCGAAACAGAGCCGGAGGAGCCGATGCTACCGCTTACTCCCGACGGCAATCTGACTTTGGTTGATGACGCTGGCTCGCCTACGAAAAGCGGAAAGCAGTTCATTACCGCTGTAACCAAAAACGGAAACTACTTCTATATCATCATTGACCGTGATGATAAGGGCGAGGAAACCGTGCATTTTCTGAATCAGGTGGATGAAGCCGACCTGCTCAAGCTGATGGACGAGGAAGAAGTTGCAGAGTTCACCAAGCCGGTTGAGGAAACAAAGCCGGAAGTAGTTGAAACAGTTCCTGAAATTACAGAACCGACACCGGAGGAAAAGCCGAAATCCACAAATATGCTCCCGGCGATTCTTACTCTGATTGTGCTTGCCTGTGGTGGTGGATTCTTCGTATTTAAGAAAGTCCAGGAAAAGAAGAAGGCACAGGAAGCGGCAAAGCCTGACCCAGATGCTGATTATGTGGACGATGACGAGGACTATGGGTACGATCCGGAGTTTGAGGACGACGATGAAGATAGCTCCGTCGATGAAGATGATAATGAACCTGTGTAAACAGGATAGGCTTGATGCCTGGGGCAGCCTTCGGGTTGCCTTTACATAGTTTCCGCTTTCAAAAAATAAAAAAATTTGCGTTTTTGAAAGTGACATCTTGCATATACTATTAGCAGACAGTATAATAAGTACAGCGAAGCGGTTTCGAGAAATGAAAAAACTTCAATTTTTGAAAGCGGGTGACTATATGAAAACAATCACGAGAGCAAAATATCTCGATAGAATCATTGAACTGAATGGTACTCCTGACATCAAGATCATCACGGGCATTCGTCGATCTGGTAAGTCCAAATTGATGCAGGCGTATATTGCGTATCTGAAAAGCAATTTTGAAAACATCAATATTATCTTCATCGACTTCATGGATTTGGCGTATGAAGAAATCAAGGAATACCATGCCTTACACGCCTATGTGGAAGAACATTATCAGGAAGGAAAAACGAACTACCTGTTTGTAGACGAGGTTCAGATGTGTCCCAAGTTTGAGTTGGCAATCAATAGCCTGTACTCTAAGGGAAAATACGACATCTATGTAACAGGCTCTAATGCTTTCCTGTTGAGTGCAGATCTGGCAACTCTGTTTACCGGACGCTATATTGAAATTCATGTGTTTCCTTTCAGCTTCCAGGAATATTGCCAGTATTATGATGATATTAGTGACAAAGATAAGCTCTTTGATGAGTACGCTATCAAGGGCGGTTTAGCAGGTTCCTATGCTTATAGAACCGAAAAAGACAGAACAAACTATATCAAAGAGGTCTACGAAACGATTGTTACAAGGGATTTGGTACAGAAATATACTCTCCCGGACACTTTGGTTTTACAACGTCTGAGCGAGTTCCTTATGGATAATATCAGCAACCTGACTTCTCCGAATAAGGTCAGTCAGCTACTGACAGCAAATGAGACTCCAACCAATCATGTAACCGTCGGCAAGTACATTAAGTATTTGTGCAATGCTTTTGTATTTTATGATATTAAGAGATATGACATCCGAGGTAAGAAATACCTTGAAAGCTCTGAAAAGTTCTATTTGTGTGACAGCGGTATTCGATATGCAATACTGGGAAGCAGAAATATAGACTATGGCAGAGTATATGAAAACGTTGTTTGTATCGAGCTTCTTCGCCGTGGATATGATGTCTATGTCGGCAAGCTCTATCAAAAGGAAATCGACTTTGTTGCTCAGAGAGGTAGCGAAAAGATTTATATTCAGGTCAGCGACAACATTTCCGGGCAGGAAACATTTGAGAGAGAATGCTCTCCTCTGCTTCAGATTCGAGACGCTTATCCGAAAATGATTATTGCCAGAACCAAACATCCCCAATATAGCTATGAAGGAATCGAAATTCACGATATAGCCGATTGGTTGCTACAAGAATAAGCAAGGTGAAATATCTCCGTCATTCTCTTTTGAAATGATGGAGATATTTTTATTATGACGGAGATTGTAGAACAGAAAATTGTATCAGGTTGCAAAAATCCTTTCCGAACTTTTTACATAGCAGTCATGCACTACGGTGTGTGGCTGCTTATTTTTTTGTGAAAGGAGCAGATGCAAATGAAATTAGTTTTGGCTGAAAAGCCTTCGGTTGCACAGAGTATTGCCAAAGTGTTAGGTGCTGCCAAGCGTGAGGATGGCTACTTAGAGGGAAACGGATATGTGGTCAGCTGGTGTGTAGGGCATTTGGTGGAGCTGGCACAGCCGGAAGTCTATGATGCGAAGTACAGCAAATGGGCTTATGCAGACCTTCCTATCTTCCCGATGGACTGGCAGTATGAGGTTTCTGCCGGTACGAAAAAACAGTTTGGGATTCTGAAAAAGCTCATGGCCAGAGAAGATGTTGCGAGTCTTGTGTGTGCAACAGATGCCGGTCGTGAGGGCGAGCTGATCTTTCGGTTGGTGTACCACAAAGCCGGGTGCAGAAAGCCGTTTGAGCGGCTTTGGATTTCCTCGATGGAAGATGTAGCAATCAAGGAGGGCTTTGAAAATCTCAGGTCTGGAACGGAATATGATGCTTTGTATGAAGCAGCACTGTGTCGAGAACGAGCCGACTGGATTGTTGGTATTAACGCTACTCGACTTTTTTCGACCCTTTACGGGCAGACCCTGAATGTTGGTCGTGTTATGACCCCTACCCTTGCTATGGCTGTTATGCGAGAAGCTGCCATTTCCGCATTCAAGCCTGAACTGTTCTACACAGTTCAGATTGGATTGGATGGTTTTACGGCTGCAAGCGAACGCTTCAAAACCAAGGCAGCAGCCGAAGCTGTCAAACAAAGCTGTTCGGTGGCAATCGTTCAGAAAGCTGAATGTAAGGAGAAAACAGAAAAGCCGCCTGCGCTCTATGACCTGACCAGTTTACAGAGAGAAGCCAACCGTGTGCTTGGCTACACGGCACAGCAGACCTTGGACTACACGCAGAACCTCTATGAAAAGAAACTGGTCACTTATCCCCGTACCGACAGCAGGTTTCTGACGGAAGATATGGCACATAGCCTGACCGACCTCGTAAAGCTGGCTTTCCACACATTCCCCGTGGAGGATGTGGATAACATACCAGTTCATGCAGAGCAGGTTGTGAATAACAAAAAGGTCACAGATCACCATGCCATCATTCCGACCAGAGAATTGCAGAAATGCAATCTGAGCGAACTTCCCAAGGGTGAACTTGCAATTTTGCAACTGATCTCGAATCGGTTGTGCGTAGCTGTTGGCGATCCGCACCGATACGCAGAGACAGTTATTGAGCTGGACTGTGGCGGTACCGTGTTTTCCACCAAAGGCAAAACTGTTGTGCAGGATGGATGGAAAGCTCTGGTTCAGAAAAATGATTCGACAAAATCCGACGAAAACGTGCAGACACTCCCTTCTGTTTCCGTTGGTGACGAAATGACCGTCAGCGGCACGGAAATCAAGGAAGGGAAAACATCTCCCCCTAAACACTTTACCGAGGATACTCTGCTTTCTGCTATGGAAACTGCCGGTGCGGACGAAATGCCTGATGAGGTGGAGCGCAAAGGTTTGGGAACGCCTGCGACCCGTGCCGGTATCATTGAGAAGCTGGTTCGCATCGGTTTTCTGGAGCGTAAGGGTGATAAGAAAACCAAACACCTGATTCCGACCCACAAGGGTACGGCTCTGGTAACAGTCATGCCGGAACAGATTCAGTCCCCATCCATGACGGCGGATTGGGAAGAAAAATTGTTGCTCATTGAGAAAGGCGAATATGCCAGCGAGGACTTTATGGACGAGATCAAAGATGTGATTGCCGGTCTGATTCAGAACTATGAAGTAATCCGTGATTCCGAGGTTATGATGTCGAAAGAAGCCAATTCTATCGGCAAATGCCCGCTCTGCGGCAGTGCTGTAGAGGACAAAGCCAAGGCATTTTTCTGTTCCAACAGAGCTTGCAAATTTGCCCTCTGGAAAAACAATCGCTACTTTGCGAGCATCGGCAAGAGCATGACTTCTGCCACGGCGCAGAAATTGCTTGGTTCCGGCAAGGTAAAGCTCAAGAATTGCAAGTCCGAAAGAACGGGCAACACCTTTGATGCCACCGTCTTTATGGAGGTATCAGATGATGGCAAAACGAAGTTCAGTATGGAATTTGAAAATGGAGGAAAGCGCAAATGACAAATGAGTACAACCCGGATGGTAAGGAAATCCGATTTATCGACAGCCATTATAAGGATTTGTTTCATATCCCCGATGGCAGCTGTGTGCAGATTCACTACCCGGATGAAATGGTTGTGAAGCCCTGCACCTTCATTGACGAGTATCATACGCAGATCGGATACAATGTGTTTCATATCTGCCAGTTTGCAGAAATTATGGAGCGCAACGGCGCAAGCTATATGCCGGAGCCTGAGATTATGGGCGATGAAGCCGCATGGAAGGTCGGAAAGGATAGAATCCTTGCGGTGCAGACCTGCGAAGATGGTTACGACTACACCCTGTTGGATGAAAACTACAACGAGATTGATGGCGGTCAGGTTGATAACCCTGAACTGTCCATGCTCGAAGTCCGCCGGGATATTCTGGAATCCTTCGGGCTGGAGCGCCGGGAACTGCGGGCAATGTTCTATGAGGATGTCATGGAGCAGGCTTTTGAAGTCGGCAGACAGGCGGTGGTGGTCAATGACCCTATCGCTGAGCTTGCTTTTAAGCTCGACCGTTTTGCAGAGAACTTCGACCCCTATGAATATATGGATCAGGTCGATGATGTGCAGGCGCATATCCAAGAAATCAAGGCAGATCTTGCCGCTGGTAATACGGCTCCGTATCGTGAGTTCCTGAATACAGCCATTGAAGAAGCCCGTGAGGAAACTGCGGTTGAGGTTGCCAAAGTGCTGAAAAGTCAGCTGGATAAGCTCGACTCTCCGAAGCGTGAGTCGGTCATGGAAAAACTGGCACAGGCCGCAGAAAAAGCTGCGCCTGCCAGTCCCTCTCCCAAACGCAAAGAGCCTGAACGATAAGGAGGACACGGATATGAAAAACGAAAAATGGGATGATGTTCACGGAAATACCACCCCGGATGACAGAATGGTTGCTTTTCTGGAAAGCCCCACGGATTCCTATGCGATTCTTCAGCTGCGGGAAGATGTAGACGATAATATCCCGCTCATGTTTGCAAATTACAGCTACCTTCAGAAGAAAGAAATGGAGCCTGAGATTGACCGTTACGAGGTGGTCTATCATGGCTCCATTTCTATGTCCGAGGATGTGAATCGGCAGCTGGAAGATTTGTATGTAAAGTTCAATATTGACCACCCGGATGATTTCCGTGGTCACAGTATGTCGGTCAGCGACATCGTAGCCTTAAAGGTAGTCGGTGAGGTATCCTTTCACTATGTAGATTCTGTTGGGTTTCAGAAGCTGGAAAACTTTATGAAGTCCGAAAACTACCTGAAAAACGCAGAGATGGCAATGGAAGATGATTATGGGATGATTGACGGTATCATCAATAACGGAAAAGCGTCCGGATTAGAGGAACGTCCTTCGGTGTTGGAGCAGTTAAAGGAAAAGCCCGTGCCGGATGTTTCCCATAAGCCGCCCAAGAGCCACCCGGAAAGGGAGATTGAATGATGGATTTCACACAGGATGAGCGGAACATGATGATGCTTTACAGCCCTGGCACAAGGTCAGGGCTGTGTGAAGCACTGACACTGATGAAGGAACAGCTTTCGGAGGACGAGTCAGAGCTTTTTGCTTTGGCAGACTCGGTTCTCCGTAAAGTTTCAGCCATGGACGATGCCGCCTTTGAGAAGCTGAACCTTTATCCGGATTGATAGGATTGGAGGGATACAATGAACGCAAAAGAGCGATTTTATTCCGGATTAGCAAAAGAAACGATTGGGAAAATCACCTCGAACACAGATAACTGGACTTCGTTTTTGAGAACGATGTCCCGCAACTATGAGTTCACCTATCCGGAACAGGTGATGATTTATGCTCAGCGCCCCAATGCGACCTTTTGCAAGCCCTATGAGGACTGGAACGCTGAAAATTACCGCAGATATGTAAAGCGTGGCTCTACCGGCATTGCTCTGTTTGTGATGAACAGGGATAAACCGTATCTGCGCTATGTGTTTGATGTGGCGGATACCGGCGTTCGCCGTTCTTCCCCGGAACTGAAACCGTGGGAGGTGACGCCTGAAAACCGCTCCTATGTCATGGAAGCGATGGAGCGTACCTTCGGTGTTGCCGCTGACGGGGTACTGGAAGCACAGCTTGAAGATATTGCATCCGCACTGGCGGCTGAGTATTGGGACGATTACAAAAAGCAGTTCCTCGACATCGTTGCCAACAGCTTCCTTGAGGAGTATGATGAACTCAACATCGAAGTAGCTTTCAAAAATGCGGTGGCAAACAGCGTATCCTATACGATGTATTGCCGGTTCGTGGAAAGTCCCGACAACTACTTCGAGCATGAGGATTTCCAGAAGGTGTTTGATTTTAACACCAGACAGACGGTAAATGCCCTTGGTACTGCGGTGAATGCCATCAGCACAAGGATGTTTCAGGAAATCGAAAAAGCGATTGGAGAACATGAGCAGATTAAAGCTACCGAAAGGAGTACAGATTATGAGCGAGATGACTTACAGACAGGCCGGAGATTATCAGATTCCGAACCTTCAGTTGGAGAACGAGGGAGAGAAACCTCTGGGCAAGTACGGCAGGATGCGTCGAGCATTTTTGGAACAGAACAATCCGATGCTCCTGAACGACATGATTCTGACGGAGAGCCTGTTCCCGCACCTGTGGGAGATCGAGGAAACAGCGAAAGCCAGAGTGGAGTTTCTGATGGAGCAGTACCTGAAGGACAGCCCCGCACCGGACAAGGAAACGCAGCAGATGGCGTGGGTGCAGCACATGAACAGCCTGAAAGCACAGGCGGAGGAAGTCGTGATGACGGAGCTTATCAACAGCTGAGTCTGAACCTTTTCCTCTCCGAAAATGAACAAATCAGTTTTATCGACCGAGCAGAGAGCTTTACGCCCTCTGCTTTTTCTTTTGCCCAGGAAGAAATCGACCACTTCCTTCTGCTTGGTAGCAATACCGATGAAGCCCGAAAAGTCGTAGCGCTGGAATATATGAAGCAGAAGCCGTTGGAAGAAATCGTTCAGACCTTAAAGCAGGTCTATCACGGCGGCTATGGTCTGAAAGAAGATAGCGGGAATATCTGTGCGTGGTATGCCGAGGACGGTATCCACCTTGCCAAAGGTTCCTCTGCCATTGACAGCCCCAGAGCGCAGATCGTTTCTTGGGAAACGGTTGCCGAGCGCATTGGAGAACTGCTTGAAAATGGTCGGTTCGCAACTAATGTGGAACTGGTAGAAGCATCCGGATATGAGCGTCAGAAGTTGGCAGAATCCCTGTGGCATCTTTATCACGATTTGAGTGAAGAAGCCCGTTCCAGCAACTATCTGGCAATTCTTCATCAGGAACCGTTTCGTGGTTTCCCTGACGAAACCGCAGACTTGGCTGAAAAGTTGGATGACCCTCGTTTCCACGCAACCTTGGTACAGCAGTATTCGGAATTTAGAAAAACCCTTGCGGAAAATCCCGATCTGCTTCGTTTTCACTATCACAAGCTGAATCTCATTCAGAAACAGCTGTATGAGTTGAATATGCCTTTGCGTGAGTATCAGACCGATATGATGCAGATGCCCCTTGTCCGCCAGTTCATTACGGATGATGAAGTCAATGCAGACTTGACCCGTGGAAGCGGCTTTTCCGGTGGTAAAGCCCGTATTTATAACTACTGGCAGGAGAATCATTCTGCCAAGGAAAAGATGGACTTCCTGAAGCATGAATACGGAACCGGTGGTCATTCCCATGCCTGCTCTGGTGCAACGCACAGCGGTCAGGATCACGATGCCAAGGGTGTTGCTTACACCAAGAGCGGTTGCGATAAATTGCAGATGTCCTGGGCGCAGGTGGTGCAGAGAATCGACGGTCTGATACGAAAGGGACGCTACCTCAGCCCGGAGGAAGAAGCGGAACGACAGGCTATCGAAGAAGCTAAAACTGATCCGTTGGAAGATGTTTATGACCGTTTCGCAGTGATTGATACCGAGGATGGCGAGTATGCGATCTGGGATAATCAGACCGATGACTACTATGTAGACCCGGAAGGCGTTACGGAATACTTCACGGACGAATGGCTTGCCAATGACTATTTGGAGGAAGTTCGTCAGTCCGTAGCTGCGATGGAGTCGGTTCAGCCAGAAGCGCCTGTGGCAGAGCCTGCCGAAGTTGTGGAAGCATCTGCTTCCGAGGAACCGAAATGGAATTATCAGGTCGGTGACACGGTATATCTGGACGATACAGCTTTCCGTGTGGAGCAGATCACGGACAGAGAAGTTCAGCTGCGTGACCCTACGCTTGCTTATCCCATCTTCCGTGCCGAGAATCGTGAGAATTTCGAGCGTATGCTCTCTCAGGACGAAAGAAACCATGCGGTAAGGGTTGATGCCCAAACCGAAGAAAAGCCCGTTACAGAGGATTTTCTGGGCAAAACCGAACCGAGGGACTACACCCCTGAGTATCAGCTGTTAGACCGTCTGCGTATGGACTGCGAATACTTCCTTGGTGCAGGACAGCACAGCGAAAAGCATCTGTGGGCAGGCAACCGCCATGCACAGATTGCCAAGATGCGTGAGCTGTATGAAATGATTCCCGACAAACCAGAATGGCTGACACCTGAGATGATTAACAGCTACGAGGAGCGCATGGCTCCCCGCTATCTGGTTGCCGCCTACCATCACTTTGAAAACGGCTTCGATGATAAACTGGACTACTACACTCTGGAAGAAGCGGAAAAAGCTGCCCAGGGCTATGTGGACGGAACCATGGAGGATGACGGATTCAAGTACGATGGTGCTGCCGTTTACGATCAGCAGGAGCATAAGTGCATCCGTATCTATGGGGACTACCCTGACGAAAAGGCACACGCACAGGTCAGAGCCAGTGCGGAACCCGAACAGCAGGAACCGGAACACTTCATCGATCATTTTTATGTTGCCGAGGACATTCAGAAGCGGGGTGCGCTGGACATCAAGGAATACAGTTCCTTTGATGATGCCCTGCGAGCCTACTATGCACTTCCTGACACGCAGAGAAAAGCCCTGGGTGCAATGAATACCAGAGATCTGCCGGGTAGTCTGGACTTCGTACAGTGCGTAGATGGAAAGGACACCATCATTCAGGATTATGCCCAGGTGGACGGATGGCAGAATGCCGAAGTCATGGACATTATCGCTCAGCTTGAGCAGTCCATCACCACCAGAGAAATCCCACCTGTTCCTGCGGTGAACTTCCACATCACGGATGACAACATCGGTGAAGGTGGACCGAAGCAGAAATTCGCAAGAAACATCGCAGCCATTGAAACTCTGTTCAAACTGGAAAGCGAGAACAGGAACGCCACTACCGAAGAACAGGAGATTTTGTCGAATTATGTCGGTTGGGGCGGTCTGGCAGATGCCTTTGACCCGGACAAGGGAAATTGGGCGAAGGAGTATCAGACACTGAAAAACCTGCTTTCCGAAGATGAATATGCTGCGGCAAGAGCTTCCACCCTGAACGCACATTACACCAGCCCTACGGTCATTCGCTCCATCTACGATGCGGTCGGACAGATGGGCTTTGAAACAGGAAATATTCTGGAGCCTGCTATGGGTATCGGCAACTTCTTTGGTATGCTCCCTCCTGAAATGCAGAGCAGCCGTTTGTATGGTGTGGAACTGGATTCCATCACCGGCAGAATTGCTCAGAAGCTCTATCCCAACGCAGAAATCAAAGTAGCCGGTTTTGAAACGACAGACCGCCGAGACTTTTACGATCTGGCTGTGGGTAATGTCCCTTTCGGCAACTACAAAGTGTCCGACAAGCCGTATGACAAGCTGGGATTCTCCATTCACAACTATTTCTTTGCCAAGGCTTTGGATCAGGTTCGTCCCGGTGGTGTGGTCGCTTTTGTGACAAGCCGTTACACCATGGATTCCAAGAACTCTGACGCAAGGCGATATATGGCGCAGAGGGCGGAACTGCTTGGTGCAATCCGTCTGCCAAACGATGCCTTTAAGAAAAACGCAGGCACGGAAGTCGTGTCCGACATCCTGTTCCTGCAAAAGCGTGACCATCCGATTGACATTGTACCGGAATGGGTAAACCTTGACCGCACCGAAGAAGGACACACCATGAACAGCTACTTTGTCGCTCATCCTGAAATGGTTCTGGGCGATACGGTGGAAGAAAGTACCGCCTACGGCATGGACATTACAGTGCGTCCCATTGAGGGCATGGAACTGTCCGAACTTCTGAAAGAAGCAGTTTCCCACATCCAAGGAACCTATCAGGCTGTGGAGCTTCCCGAAGCTGACAAGGGTAAGGAAATCGAAACCATTCCTGCAACCCCGGATGTAAAGAATTTCTCTTATACCGTGGTGGATGGCAATGTGTACTTCCGTGAAAACTCCCTGATGCGCCGTGTAGACCTGAATGAGAAAGCAAAAGACCGTGTGATGGGCATGGTGGAACTTCGTGGTATCGTCAACGAGCTGATCGAATATCAGCTTGAGGATTACCCGGATGAAATGATTACTCAGAAACAGGCAGAACTGAATGATGCCTACGATGCGTTTGCCGCAAAGAACGGGCTTATCAATAATCGAGCCAATGGTCAGGCATTTGCTGACGATTCCTCCTACTATCTCCTGTGTTCTCTGGAAAATGTGGATGAGGACGGCAATCTGAAAAGCAAGGCGGATATGTTCACCAAGCGAACCATCAAGCCGGAACGCAGAGTGACGAGCGTGGATACGCCGTCCGAAGCTCTGGCAATCTCTATCGGTGAGCGTGGCAAGGTGGATTTGCCGTTTATGGCACAGCTGCTTGGAACACCTGGAGAATACGATGCGATTCAGGCAGAGCTTCGAGGGGTGATCTTCAAAGACCCGATGGCTCCCGATGCTGTGGAAGTTGGATGGCAGACTGCCGATGATTACCTTTCCGGTGATGTAAGAAGCAAGCTGCGTGTCGCACAGATGGCGGCAGACAGGGATTCTTCCTTCCACATCAATGTGGAAGCCTTGCAGAAAGCACAGCCGAAGGACTTGGATGCGTCCGAGATTGATGTGCGTTTGGGTGCAACATGGATTGATGCCGATTATATTCAGCAGTTCATGGAGGAAACCTTTGAAACGCCGTATTACTTGCGCCGTTCCATTGAGGTCAAGTTCTCCGAGCTGACCGCAGAGTGGCGCATCAACGGTAAGAGTTCTCCCAACTACAACGATGTGGCGGCGTATGTCACCTACGGTACAGAGCGAGCCAACGCATATCGGATTCTGGAGGAAACGCTGAATCTGAAGGATATTCGTATCTATGATACGATTGAAGATGCAGATGGTAAGCAGAAGCGTGTCCTCAATAAAAAAGAAACTACCCTGGCACAGCAGAAACAGCAGGCAATCAAGGATGCGTTCCGAGATTGGATTTGGAGAGATCCGCACAGACGAGAAACCCTTTCCACCAAGTACAACGAACTTTTTAACTCCACCAGACCTCGTGAGTATGATGGCTCTCATATCCGTTTCGGCGGCATGAACCCGGATATTACCCTCCGTGAACACCAGAGAAATGCTATCGCTCATGTGCTATATGGTGGAAATACGCTGCTTGCACACGAAGTTGGTGCGGGCAAGACCTTCGAGATGGCTGCATCGGCTATGGAGAGTAAACGGCTTGGATTGAGCCAGAAATCCCTGTTCGTTGTGCCGAATCACTTGACCTTACAGTGGGCAAACGAGTTCCTGCACCTCTATCCGAGTGCCAAGCTCCTTGTTGCCACCAAGAAGGATTTTGAAACAGCAAACCGTAAGAAGTTCTGCGCTCGTATCGCAACGGGTGACTATGATGCAGTCATCATCGGTCACAGCCAGTTTGAAAAAATCCCGCTTTCTGCCGAACGACAGGAACGGCAGCTGCGGGAGCAGATTGATGAGATCGAGGGTGCGATTGCGGAGCTGAAATGGCAGCGTGGCGAAAACTTCACGATCAAGCAGATGGAGAAAACACGAAAATCATTGGAAGCCAGACTGGACAAGCTCCTTGCCGCTGACAAGAAAGATGATGTCATTACCTTTGAGCAGTTGGGTGTAGACCGGCTGTTTGTGGACGAAAGCCATGCGTTCAAGAATTTGTTCCTCTACACAAAAATGCGAAATGTGGCAGGTCTGTCCACCTCCGAAGCCCAGAAATCTTCGGATATGTTTATGAAGTGCCGCTATATGGATGAGCTGACCGGCGGGCGTGGTGTGATCTTTGCAACCGGTACTCCAGTAAGTAACTCGATGACCGAGCTTTATACGGTCATGCGCTATCTCCAGTACAGTACGCTCCAGCAAAAGAACCTGACCCATTTTGATTCCTGGGCATCGACCTTCGGAGAAACAACAACTGCGATTGAGCTTGCACCGGAGGGAACCGGCTATCGTGCCAGAACCCGATTTGCGAAGTTCTTCAACCTGCCTGAACTGATGAATATGTTCAAGGAGGTTGCCGACATCAAGACCTCTGACCAGTTGCATCTCCCTGTTCCCGAAGCAAAGTTTGAAACGGTTGTGGTTCAGCCCTCTGAGTACCAGAAGGATATGGTGGCTTCCCTTTCAGAGAGAGCAGCAGATGTTCATGCCGGTATTGTAGACCCGTCCGTCGATAATATGCTCAAGATTACCAGCGACGGACGAAAATTGGGACTGGATCAGCGGCTAATGAACACCCTGTTACCCGATGACCCTGACAGCAAGCTCAATGCCTGCGTGGGAAATATCCTGCGTATCTGGCAGGACGGTCAGGCTGACAAATTGACCCAGTTGGTGTTCTGCGACCTTAGCACACCGAAAAATGATGGAACCTTCAATGTCTATGATGATGTCAAAACCAAGCTGATTGCAAACGGTGTGCCTGCGGAAGAAGTTGCCTTTATCCATGATGCAGATACCGAGGCAAAGAAAAAAGACCTCTTTGCCAAGGTTCGTACCGGGCAGGTGCGAGTGCTTCTTGGCAGTACGCAAAAGATGGGTGCAGGAACCAACGTCCAGGACAAATTGGTGGCAGTTCACCACTTGGATGTGGGTTGGCGTCCGTCTGATATGACCCAGAGAAACGGTCGTATCATCCGTCAGGGCAACCGGAACAAAGAGGTTCAGGTGTATCAGTATGTGACCGAGGGAACCTTCGATGCCTACCTGTATCAGACCTTGGAAAACAAGCAGAAGTTTATTTCTCAGATTATGACCTCCAAATCACCGGTTCGCTCCTGTGACGATGTGGATGAGCAGGCGCTGTCCTATGCGGAGATCAAGGCGCTGTGTGCCGGCAATCCGCTTATCAAGGAAAAGATGGACTTGGACATTGATGTGGCAAGGCTGAAGGTGCTGAAAGCTGACCACCAGAGCCAGCAGTACCGTATGGAAGATAAGCTTCTGAAATACTTCCCGGCTGAGATTGAAAAGCAGACAGGCTATATTCATGGCTTTGAAGCTGATATTAAAACCGTGGAAGCACACCCGCAGATTGCCGATGGCTTTTGCGGCATGGAAATCATGGGCAAAGCCTACACCGAAAAGGCAGATGCCGGTGAAATCCTCCTTGCGGCTTGTAAGGACACGAAAAGTGCCGATCCGGTTCCTCTTGGCAGTTACCGTGGCTTTCAGATGGAGCTTTCGTTTGACAGTTTCCGGAACGAGTTCGATGTGACCCTGAAGGGCGCTGTGAGCCACAGAGTAGCCCTTGGAACGGACGCACGAGGAAATATCACCCGACTGGACAATGCCCTTGCAGGCATCCTTGAGCGCTTAGAACGAGCCAATGAGCAGTTGAATAATCTCTACAATCAGCAGGAAGCAGCCAAGGCGGAGGTTGGAAAACCGTTCCCGCAGGAAGCAGAGCTGACAGCCAAAAGTCAGCGACTGGCAGAACTGGATGCAGCCCTGAATATGGAGGACTCTGTGGAAAATCGTGACGAAAGAAGCGAGTCAGAGCGTCCTTCTGTGTTGGCTGATCTGAAATCCAAAGCGGAGCATATCCCGCCTGCAAAATACTCTGAAACCCGTGAGGAGGTGTTGTAATGGCAAAGCGAGATCAGGATGTTCATTTCCTTGCATCCAAGGAGGAGGTCGAGCGAATCCATGAGAAGATGGACGAGCTTGGCATCCGCAGCATGGGAGCCTATCTGCGGAAAATGGCTCTGGATGGTTACTGTATCAGACTGGATTTGCAGGATGTGAAAGCCCTGGTTTCGCTCCTGCGAATCTGCTCCAACAACCTGAACCAGTACGCAAAGCGAGCGAACGAAACAGGCAGCATCTATCGTGCTGACATTGAGGATTTGCAAAAACGGCTGGAGGAGATCTGGACGGACATGAGAGAAGTTCTTGTTCGCCTGTCCTCAATCCAGTAATCCGACAACTTGTTGGGAAGTCGCAGTTTCGGCTGCGGCTTTTACATAAGGGTTGACATCATTGCGTTATGGCAGATACCCTTGTACAATATAATTAAAAGAAAGGGGTTGAGCCTATGAAGCTGGTATTGAAGATATTGGCACTGCCGGTGCTGTTCGTTGTAAAAGTGATTTGCATTCTTGGAAATCTGCTTACAAATGTTGTGTCCTATGTAATTGGTTTATTGCTCTTGGTCATTGGCGGATCTGCGATTTACTGCATTGTAAAGGCTTTGTGGCAGTCCCTGCTTATTCTTGTGGTTCTTGGAATTGCGACAATAGCAGCGGTGTTCTTGCTCGTCTGGGCTGTTATGAAAGTCGAGAATATTGGAGAAAGTCTGGGAGCATTTATCAGGTCATAAGATAATATCAGAGAAAAGTCACCGACCGGTGGCTTTTTCTTTTTGGGAAGGAAGTGATGGGAATGGCAGCGACAAGATTGATTGCACTCCATGTGAATAAGGGAAAGACGGTCGCTCAATGTTTGGCAGACAGAACCGACTACTCACAAAATGCCGCAAAAACCAATGATGGCGAATTTATCAGTTCCTATGAGTGTGATCCAAAGACAGCAGATGAGGAATTTCTGCTTTCCAAACGGCAGTATCAGCATATTACCGGCAGACAGCAGAAGAACAATATCATCGCATACCAGATACGCCAGTCCTTTAAGCCGGGAGAAATCACCCCGGAAGAAGCGAACCAAGTCGGCTATGAAACAGCGATGCGATGGACAAAGGGAAAACACGCTTTCATCGTTGCGACCCACATCGACAAATCCCACATTCACAATCATATCATTTATAATTCGACCTCGCTGGATGCCACACGGAAATTCAAAAACTTCTTTCTTTCCGGTCTGGCGGTGCAAAGACTCAGTGATATGGTTTGCCTGGAACACGGGCTGTCCATTATTACACCGAAGCCGTATCGGGAGCGCCAGAAAAGAACTGTTTATCCCAAGAAGCGTACCCAGCGTGACGAATTATGTGATGCGATTGATGCGGTGCTGAAGCAGAAACCAAAGAGCTTTGATGGCTTTGTTCAGGCTCTGGCTGACATGGGATTTGAGTTCAAGGATGGAAAGCAGCCTGCGTTCAAGGGCGAGAATCAGAAGCGTTTCATTCGGCTGCGTTCCCTGGGCGAAGGATATAGCAAAGAGGAAATTCAAGCGGTTATCTCCGGCAAGAACCTGCACAAATCAAAAGGCGGCTCTGCCAAGGCTCCTGCCCCGAAGCAGTTCCAGATGCTGATTGATATTCAGGCAAAGATGGCCGAGGGCAAGACGGTCGGTTATGAAAAGTGGGCGAAGAAGTTCAACCGAAAAGAAGCTGCCCGAACGGTAATCCTACTGAAAGAAAAAGGCTTGGGCAACTACGACGATCTGACTGCTCATATTGAAAATCTGTCTGCCCGGTTCGATGCGCTTTCTGATTCTATCAAGGTCGCAGAGAAACGTATGGTTGAGGTTCAGGCGTTGCAGCAGCACATCAAAAATTATCGCAACACAAGGCAAATTTATATCGAGTACCGCAAGTCTGGATATAGCAAAAAATTCTTTGAAGAACACCGTCAGGAAATCACAATTCATAAAGCGGCGAAGCAAGCCTTTGATGAATTGCAGATTACAAAGCTCCCGTCCATGCAATCATTGTATGAGGAGTTTCATCAGCTGGCAGTCCAGAAAAAGCAGGACTACGCTGAGTACCGTCAGATCAGAAAAGAGAAAGAAGAACTGCTGATTGCCAAACGGACGGTTGAAACGATTTTGAATATCGACAGGCAGAAAGAGCAGGAAAAAGAGAAAGAGAAAGAGGAAAAGAAGAACTTCCGTTAAAGCAAAAAGCCACGGTCTGCACTCCCCAAAGGGTGCGGATCGTGGCTGCTTTTTTGCTTTTCGATTTCGGTGCTTTCAACCATGGGCAAATTTTTATTCTACTGTTCTTTGAGAAACGATTGAAAATCGTGTAGCCATCATCGGCAGATGATGTTCAAAGGGGATTGGGGATGCTTCCCCAACAAGCAAATTTGCGAAGATTGCACCGAAGGGAAAATCGAGAAAATGAGTGAACCTGTACAGGTTTACACTGCTTGCCAATTTGTGAGATTATGAATTTAGTATCGAGAATAGGGTACACCTAAATTTTGCAATGCTGCAACCCTATCATCGTTGCATGGATGAGTTGAGTATCTTTCGTTTTGATTCCTTTTACCAGGGTTTCTTTTCCCTCTAGTAATTCTTTTACATTTGTTTTGGTGAGTTTTTTCTTTCTAAAATGTTCAGCTAAAGTGAAGGTACATTCAGGATAATTTGAACAACCATAAAACGATTTTTTTAATACAATATTGTTGCCACACTTAGGACATTTTCCTACAAGGGGTCCCGAGCGCTTAGTGGGAATTTGTACCCCTTATCGATACAAATTCCCCGTAGGCGCTAGGGACCTCTTTAGCTCCTTGGAAGCTGTCAGTAGTATACCTAATAATTTATCTACATTCCCTTTAGTAACGTGTAACTTTCCAAATTTACAAAAGCGACTCATAGAATTATTTCCTCCCGTTAAATGATAGATAACTATTAAAAATAGACAATACTTGCTCATAAGTAACGGTACTTAAATTGTTTACTTTGGCGTGTTTCATTGCTTGATGAAACTGATTTTTAGTAAACAGTTGACGATATTCTCGATTGACCCATTTTGAAACAAAGTACGTATATAGCTTCCAATATTTATCTGGAACATCTGTGGTATGGCGGGTAAGTTTTATTAAGACACTGTTTACTTTTGGTTTAGGATGAAAGCATTCCGCTGGCAGCTTAAGCAATTGCTGAATCGAGACTTGAGTGTGCAAGAGCAACCCTAGTGTTCGGTGAATATCCAAGGTACGCTTGTAGAATCCTTCTTCAACAATCAGATAGATGTCAGACGCATGGCTTTCAAAAACCACTTTTTTAATAATTTGTGTGCTTAAATGGTAAGGAATACTCCCAACAATTTTATACCTCTGTTTGTTAGGGAATTGAAACTGTAGAATATCTTGGTGAATTAAAGTGACACGAGTATTCAGTTTTAATTTTTCTGACGATAAGTTGAATAGATGACTGTCTAATTCAATAGACGTTACCTGTTTACTTATTTTAGCCAGTTTCGTCGTTAAATGCCCTTTACCTGTTCCAATTTCGTAAACGGTATCGGTTTCTTTTAAATTCAATTGTTTTATTATTTGGTTGAGTATGATATTGTCAAGATTAGTTGACACATTTTTCTCAAGGATATCACTGACTATGCAGCCACCTCCAAAGCCTCATAGTACTGCCTGCGTTTTACCATGGGAGGAAGGCCGCCATTGGCAGAGCAGAT